>VMDK01000104.1 GCA_008080835.1 Sphingobacteriia bacterium
CACTGCTAATTGGTATAGGATTCTTGTGAATTGTTGTTTAATTCGTTTCGACAAAATGGATAACGAACAAGAAAAAAGAACATTTGAACTCTTCGCAAGAGTAAAGTTTGACCTACAACCTACATATAAACAAACAGCACCGCCGGATCCTGATATTGTCTTCGAAATTGGATCGAAAGAGATCGGTTTAGAGTTTGACGGTTTACAGCAAGAAGAAAAGGAAATGATCGCAAATAGTATTAAAAAGTAATTCTTCATAGTTATCACTTATCTCCACGTACCGTCAGGATCACGTAGTATCCGTCCAGCCCAAAATTTTTTCCGACACTCAATCTAACAAATGGTAGTTGCCCATTTGCATGTCCAAATAGAGTATACAATTCATAGAGTTTGCCATTTGACTTATCCTCTGTCAT
This sequence comes from Sphingobacteriia bacterium, assembly GCA_008080835.1. Lineage (GTDB taxonomy): Bacteria > Bacteroidota > Bacteroidia > NS11-12g > UBA9320 > VMDK01. The sequence goes on from VMDK01000104.1 coordinate 417, forward strand.
CTTGGATATGGGATCGAACAGTACACACGATTCCAATTCACCAAGCACCTCATTGTAAAGTTTGTCTGCTTCTGCTTTACTCGCTATTTTATAATTCCTAACGATAAATATCCGTCGATCTTCATCTACGAATTCGGTGATATAGTCTTCCATCCCTTCCAACTCAAGTGTGGTTTGATAGTGGATGATATTCGGATTGTACTCACTGGCCTCTCCATCATCTTCTACAATATTCGAAAAGGTAGGATAGCCTCGCAAGGCAACGCTGACCGCATCGCAAAAAGGCGTAGGTGTCTTGCTTACTACGTTATCTTCGAAATATGCCTCATCCGCCTCTTCCATCATTTCCGCCTCGCCTTCCGCAGCCGGAGTTGGAGAGGATCGGAACAAACCGCAGCTCGAGATCGAACCGGTCATGGTCGCCAAGAGTGCGAACCAAAGAATATTCTTCTTGATCATATTGGGTAAGGTTGAATTTGGACTAAGATAACCGATCGACCTTATTCGGCGAATACCTTCTTCAAGATATCGTTCACACGATGGGTCACATCTGTCCTGATCTTGGTCTCTTCGTCAGCGACTTTGATGAACAGTCCGTCCATGGCCTTGTCGGTGGTGTGCTCGGTGAGCGTATTCTCCTCCACTTTAGGGAAGAGTACACCATTCAATGATGCTGAGTTATACGCATCCACCAAAGCCTTATAGGTGCTCTCTGCTGATACGTTTCCTACCAGTTTCTTGTTCAGCGAAGTACTGATCTTCGGAGTGAATGCATCGATTAGATCAGATTCCGTATTGGTGCGCAGGTAGACCGTCGCGGCATCGTTTTCCCCATTCAGGATGGTAAAGCCGTCTTCGATCGTGATGTTAGTGATCGCATCCACGAATATTGGTTTGGCCTCCGTAGCTGCATCCTCCGCTGCGCGGTTGATCGCTTTGATCGCATTCTCGATCAGCAAATTCCCTCCGGGGACCTTGCTGATGTTTTGCTGAATGACAGCTGCTTCAGGTGGAAGCAGGATCTTTACCACCTCATCGCCGAGGTATCCGTCTACGGCAGAAAGAATGGTCACACTCGTATCCGTGCCAACGGTGAGGGCGTTTTTCAATCCCTGGATGACTTCTTCGTTGGTCAGTCCGGTTTCCTCCAGGATCTGCTCTACTTCATCACACGCTGAGAAAAACAAGGTTCCCAGAAAGGCTACTAAAATGGTGAGTTTGGTCTTCATACGGCAATATTACTTTGATTCGTCAATATTAGATTGTGCGAAGCCACTCAAATAGTACATGGATTTGTCTTCCTTGCGCAATAGTTCGAGTGGTTCTTCAATACGAACTCTACCAAAAGTGGTCCAGAAATTAATGTGATAAATTTTCGAACCAACCCAACCCTTTGCGATCAAGGGCCGTAAATACTACCAAATACCTTAAAAAATGATCAATAAATACCTTTTAACTGTTACTTTCATTGTTGGCGCGATGATGACGAGCTTTGCTCAGACTACAGTTCCCTCACTGATCACCAGCGACCAGACATGGAACGCTGCTGGCAGTCCGTATGAGATCGGTCAGAACACCTACATTGATACCGGTGTTACTGTCAAGATCATGCCGGGCGCCAAAGTGGTCGGACTCAGCTCAGGGTTCTCACTAATCGCCGACGGAGAATTACAGTCTCTGGGTACTGCAACCAACCGGGTTACGATCGAGAATATTGAGATCGTATTTTCGGCAAATAGCGAGGACTGGGATGATTCCACTCAAACCGGAGCTTATTTTAAATACACTGATTTCTCAGGTAAAAGTGGCAGCAGTCGTTGTCTGAATGCGATGAACATCGACTTGAGGATCGATCACTGTTACTTTGAGAATACGTACTACTCTATTTACAAACGTGGATCCAAATCAGATGTGCTGCATGTGACCAACTCAGAATTCAAGGGTCGAAAAAGTTCCGGAAACTATTATTCCGGCTACCCTATTTACACTTCCGGTTATAGCGGATTGATCAATGTGAAAAATTGCGAATTTCATGAAGCGAACACGCTCTATCTATACGGTGGTGTGACGTTCGAAGAGAATCATGTCCATCATATGGGGAGTGTGAACTTGTATTCATATTACGACATCATTGCGAACTGCAATTCATTTGAGAATATGACCACAGGGGTTCGTGTGAGTATGTACGCAACTACAGGCACTTCGGCTAAAATTGAATTCAACGGGAACAGTATGGATTCGATAGCAGGCCCGATGTTGATAGTGCAAGGAAGTGAAAACAGCTTACCGAGATATAGCTCGATCGAATTCAACGAAAATAATTTCCTGAATTTGTCAAATGGAACCGTCAAGGTGCAGCTATCAGGAACCAATAATTCTCCTGCAACGGCTGATACACTGGACTTCACGGACAACTATTGGGGTACAACGAGTGCGACTGCGATCAGTGGGTTCATCAAGGATTATGCAGACGATATCAAGATCTTCACTCTAGCTGACTTCAGTGGATACACCTCCACTCAAACAGGATGTAGTGCCAACTCGAATCCATGTGCGAAAGCTGATTTCGATTTCTCTGTCTACCTGGATCAGGTAAGCTTCCATAACGAATCTGACACGAAAGGAAAGTATCACTTGGTGTGGGATTTCGGTGATGGAAACACCGATTCTACCGATGCAGAAACACCGACTCATACATACTCCAAAACCGGAAAGCACACTGCATGTCTGTATGTCTACGACAGCCTTTGGAACCTGTGCGACTATATATGCAAAGAGGTCGAGGTGAAAGTGAAGAGTACTTGTCAGGCTAGCTATTACCTGGCTTTGGATACGAACAACAAGTTCAACATCTTCATCGTGAACAACAGTACAGGAGTATCATCAAGCGCTCAGTATTACTGGACATTTGGTGACGGATATTATTCAAACAAGAAGAATCCTACGCATCAGTATGCGAGCTTTGGTTTGTATCAACTCTGTCTGACCATTGTAGACTCCACAGCGAACTGCTACAGTGCGTATTGCGACAGCATCGGCCTGGACTCTTTGGGTAACCTTCTGAAGGCTGATGGTTTCACGATCTCGGTTCTCAATGAAGAGGATATCCTCAGCGTGGACGAGCAGGATCTGAGCAGTATGCTTGATATTTATCCGAACCCTGCGAAAAACGTATTGAACATCAGAACCTATGCCGGATTGACCGGAACATTGGATATTGAATTGATTAACACCGTGGGTAGAAGTATCCTTTCGGAAACCATCGATTCGAGATCAGCTACAGTGAAGCCGATCGACATATCGAATCTGCCAAATGCTGTATATTACGTCAAGCTCGGCTCGGGTAACGATGTATTGACGAAACGCATTCTCATTGCCCGTTAAGAATTGCAGAAACAGGCTTCGAACCACTGCAAATCGCGAAGCAATGAAGAATGGACGATCAGGCGCTTGTTCAAGGATGTTTAAAGGATGACAGGAGATCACAAAATGATCTTTACAAGAAATACTTTGCACTCATGAGCAGCATTGCCTACCGATACACGAACGACGAACAGACCGCTCTCCAGCGTATGAACGGTGCCTTTATGAAGGTGTTGCAAAACCTCAAATCATACGACAGCCATTATGCGCTGGGGAGTTGGATCCGAAAAGTGGTCGTGAATCACATGATCGACGAATACAGGAAGGAAAAAAGATACATCAGCAATGTGCACCTGACCGACTTCGAGGATATCCAAAGTGGGGTCAGTTACAACAAAGGAGCTCAACAGTTGGAGGCCAACGAATTGAGAGACCTCTTGTATCAGCTTCCGGATGTGACCCAGAAAGTATTCAACTTGTATGCGATCGACGGTTACAAACACAAAGAAATAGCCGACATGCTAGGCATCTCTGAAGGAACGAGTAAATGGCATGTGAACCATGGGCGCAATCGATTGCGAGAGTTGGTCGAGGAGCTCTATCAAGACCAAAAAAAAGTCGCTGAAGCAGTAAAATGAGTGAAAAACACCCCATAGACGAGTTGTTCAGAAGCGGACTGGACGAGCAGGGAGCTACCTATAGCGATGCCCACTGGCAAGCTATGGAGCAAATGCTCGAAGGTAAGAAGCGAGGATTCTTCGCTATATACCGTGTCTATCTGATCTCTGCGCTATTGCTGTTGCTGCTCGGATTGGGCTATTGGCTCATCCCTGGAGAACAGTCCGGTGTTGACACCCCAAAACCTCTGACTCAGCAAATCGATCTGAAGGGAAACACACTACAAGAAGAACCGCAAGGTTCAACGACCGAAGCAATTTCCGACACGGATCAAGAAGAAGTAACACTAACCGATGTATCAGCTGAAGAACTTCAACTCTCTTTAAATTCTACAGCGCCAACAGTTGCGGCAGCGGGAGTAATTTCCATAGATGGGGTACTCCCAGTTGCTGCACAAAGCGAGCAAGAGCGCGGGCACGGGCACGGGCAAGAAAATGTTGTGATTGTAAATGATGAACGTGAAGTGACTCGACGTGCATTCAATCGCATGTCTCTCAGCTCCAGAACCATTGACGGGTTCAATGTGCTGGACTTTTTGAAGATCCCCCTTCGAGCAAACGAACTGCTCGCTCAACCAATGGAGTTCAAAGCACGTAAACTGACATGTTACATTAGTCCGTATGCGAGATTCGACAACCACAACCGAGACATTTCGGGTCTTTCCGATGCAAGTCTGAAGCTGAAGGAAAAGACCATGAATTCATGGAACTATGGCGTTCATGTGGGTATAGGCAAAGGGGATTGGATCTTCCGCTCTGGATTGGAGTATACCGGGTTACGTGAGCAGACAAATTACGAAACGGTCATTGACAATTGGAGCTACGACTCCACCCTTGTGATCCGCAAACCGGACTACACAGAAACGCCTCGCGGAACGCGTGTGGCTCTCCTGGGGTATGATATTGATTCAACCTTGAGTCAGGAACGAAGTGTCGATTGTCCTGATTGCGAAGTGAAGTTTGAATACCTGACCATACCGGTGAAGGCACAGTACAACGTCGGCTTCGGTCGTCATTCTGTGTTTGCGGAAGCAGGTATCAGGTATTCCTTCCTGCTTTCAGCAAGCGGACAATACAGCATCAGCACAGATGGTACAGAATCAAACGCACGTATCGACCTCAGTTCGACGGATCTATTGGAACGCAGCATGCTGTCAGCTCAAGTGGGTCTAGGTTACAAATACCATCTCGATCACCGATTGGCTCTGACAGGAGCCCTGCAGATGTCGACAGCCCTGGGATCCATGTTCAGCAATTATGATCATACGGTCAGGTTGAATGGGATGCGTGTCGGGTTGGAATGGCGCGTCCGATAATTTGCATTATTTGCAAATCTCATCTGAGTCCCTTGGGTTTCCTCTCTGTTTTAGACCTCAAAACAAAACTTAGTTTGGTCATTTGCGACAGGTTCTCTTTCGAGGAACTCTGCTTATTCTAAATTGTAAATTTTCATGCTGTTCTCTTGTGAAATGTGAAAGGTCATCGGGTTTTCACGCCTCTAGCTTTGACCCATCAAAAGGATCAATTATGACAACTCAAAACACATTTACAATGATCATTACTGCTCTTTTCGTGGGTATCGCGAACATGGGCTTTGGTCAATCAAATCAATTCAGATTCTCTGCTGGACAAAACTTATCTCTGAAAACCAATTCAGAGTGGGTAGGTGAAGGCAGCGGCTCGTACACAGAAACCGGTTACTCGGAAAGCTGGGACTACAGCTATCCGAAATTTTTCAACTCTACAACTATTGGTTTTGCCTAGACTCATATGTCTAAGGGGCATTTCGGTTTCGATCTTGGCGCTGAATATCAGATCGGATATTTCGCGAAATTCTATGAAGAGAGAAGCAAAGCCTTGGTCTCCACTGAACCAGACGAATGGAGCGAACATGAAGCACAGTACGATGTAAAAATGAACAACATTCAACTGTCTCCTGCAATGGTTTACCAAATGGATCTGGGTCAATTTCAGCCATATGGTCGTATTGGTTTGATCATAGGAATGGGTCAAGTAGCCTCGAGATACTATGAGTCTCAACACTCCGCATTCATGTCCTATGAAGATGAAGAGGTATACAAAGGTGAGCTAACCGTATTGAGTCTTGGAGGCAAGCTGAGTCTGGGAACAGACTACGAATTGTCAGACAGAACCAGACTGTTCGGTGAGATCGGGTTTGCCAAAAACAAGATGGCAGATGTCGATTGGATGGACGAGTGGATGGATGCCTCGAATGCATCCGTGCGATTCGGAATCAAACTGACTCCTCAGGGGTAATACATCAACTAGAAGAGCAGGCCCTTCTAACCGATTCATCAGATCGGTTGGAGGGCTTTTTTGTTGCCCGAGTTGGAGTCCGGTTTGAAACCTATCTCCTTTCTCCTAACAGCTTTTGCCATATATTTACGCCTCCAACAAAATTCAAGTGGCGACCAAAAAGCGAGCACCTCAGAAAGGCCAAAAACGTCCGGTAAAGAAGAAGCCTTCCACCGATTGGCTGGATTTCAGGAATATCCCACAGAAAATGTGGCTGTTCATGGGTTTGGTGCTGGTGGCTACTTTCTACTTCTACCGTGGCTCCCTCGACAATGGATTCGTGAATTGGGACGACGAAGTGTATGTACTTGAGAATCCGGATATCGGAAGTACGGAGGGTTGGTTCAAGCGTGTTGTTTCGCTGAACTACCACCCGATCACCATGATCTCATTGGCGATGAACTATGAAAAACCCGCAGAAGGTGAACAACCTGATGCGGCTCCATTTCATCGCACCAATCTGATCTTCCATTTGCTCAATACTTTACTGGTCTTCCTGTTCGTGATGCTCCTGACCAGGAACAAGGCAATGATCGCGATCGTCGCTGCCGTGCTATTCGGACTTCATCCCATGCACGTGGAGTCCGTGGCCTGGATCTCGGAGCGGAAAGACGTCCTCTATGTATTCTTTTTCCTGCTGGGACTGATATCGTGGTATCATTACCGATACGGCAAGCAAAAGAACCTATTCTACCTGTTATCGATCGTCTTCTTTGTTCTCTCCTGTTTGAGCAAGGCCATGGCAGTCGTTTTCCCGATCGTCTTGTTGCTCATAGATTACTTCGACGGTCGCATACTCCGAACCAAGTTCTCGGTGGACCAAAAGGTGCAAAAAATGCCGTTGATCCCGATGAAGGCCATCACCGAAAAGATTCCTCATCTAGCCATCGCATTATTATTCGGATTGATCGCAGTGGATGTACAAGGTGGAGGGAATTTTCACGGATTCTTCAACATTGAAGTACAAGATAAAGCCATCGCCAAATTCGATGCATTCTCTATTTGGCAACGCGTGATGTTTGCATCCTACGGCTTCGTCATGTACATCGTCAAACTCATTTGGCCGGTAGGCCTGGTAACCTTTTACCCTTATCCGACCCTCAAGGAAATCAACAACATCGAATATACTGCCATGCCTTTCATTGCATTGGCCATAGTTGGATTTGCCATTTACATGTTCCGAAAGAACAAATGGATCACATTCGGGGTCATGTTCTATCTGATCACCGTAGCATTGGTCCTACAATTCCTCTCTGTAGGTAAAGTGATCATGGCCGATCGGTATACATATTTGCCTTATGTGGGCTTAGGCATTTTGCTTGGCTATGGTCTTTATCGGCTTGCCGAAAAGAACCGGTCCATGGCTACACCGATCGCAGTGATAATCGCAGCACTTGGAATTTTTTGGGGCTCAAAGACGTCGATGGCCGTGGAGGTTTGGAAGGATGGCGAGACGCTCTGGACCCAAGTATTAAAACATTACCCTAGAACCTACGAGGCCTATACGAATAGAGGAAATCTGCGCGGGAAAGAAGGTCGTATCCAAGGCGCATTGGACGATTTCAAGATCGCCATTCAGATCAAAGATTCGGATCCGGAGATCCTCAAGTCTCTCGGCAATGCGTAT
>VMDK01000115.1 GCA_008080835.1 Sphingobacteriia bacterium
CGGGTTTTTACCAGGGCGGGACCTACTGCTTTGACTATAGCGTAACGAGTAGTAGGGGAAATTGTGTGGTGACAGAACCGGTTTGTGTGGAACTTTACCCAAAGCCAGAGCTTCACATGAAGGATGTCACCAATTGTGATTTTAACGGCCGCTTTCTGATGAACAACCTCATGGAGAGGCCACATGATTTCAATGGGCTCGACCTAACGTGGAAAGTTGATGGAAGTAGGGTGAACATTCCTAATGTTGCTAATCAATTCTGGTATGACCTGAACAATATCGGGATTGGGCGACATGAGGTCATTACAGATGCCTTGAATAGCTGGGGTTGCCGAACTGTCGATACAGCATCCCTCAACTTACTGGACTCGGTCAAGATTCAATTAGCGGACATCACGGAGATTTGTCAAAGTCGTGAAGATGTGGACTTGAATACCTTATTCAACGCCAGACCAACAGATGGAATTTGGAACTCCATTGAATTCTCAGAAGAACTTCAAGATAATTTTCTCGACGCCAGTGTATGTGGTGACGATATCAACCTGACGTATACATACGATCAATTAGGCTGTTTCGACAGTAAGACCATTACTCTCGATATTCACTGCGCGCCAAATGTGGTTTGGGAGTTTGACAATGATTCAGTGTGTAGCGATCAACTCATTCAGCTCGATGTATTCCCGTTGGATGGATCCTGGTCAGGACCGGGAGTAAGTGGTGACCAATGGAATACGATGGGACTGAACGGTGATATTGATCTTTCTTTCACGTATTCTGACGCCAAATGTTTATTTGATTATGACTTTTCCGCGTATGTGGTTCCTAAAGCCAATATGGATCTTCCGGTTCTACCTGAGCGCATTTGCCAGGGAGATGACATTGAGATCAAAGGAATGGTGATCAGGAACGGCGCCCTTCATTTCAAACTTGATGAATACTCGCGCGTCTTTGAAGAAGGAATGCATGACTTTACGATTAAACCAAGTGAAGAACGCAATCAACTCGTACTCGACTTTCAGTTGGAGACATATCACGCCTCATGCACAGAGCAGTTTGTGCATACAGTGGATGTTGACCCAGTGGCGAGTATATTCTTGCTGAACAAAGACCTTTCGGGGTGCTCTGATTTTCACTTCGATCCGGGATGGTCAGGAAATCAGGATATCACAGATTGGAGCAATGTGAGTTTTATGTGGGATTTTGGTGTTAATAACGACCCGAATGCTATCATGACCGGTCCGGATGCCCGTTACACATACCGGGAGCCAGGAAACCACAAGCTAGCCCTCACCACTAGAACTGAGGCCGGATGTGAGTGGAGCGAGCAACTTGCAACCATTCAAGTGTATCCATTTCCGGAAGCATATTTTACGATTGAAGAAGGTGAGTATCTGTCGATCTCCAATACATCCGTTCAATTCATTAACGAAAGCGCGTGTTTTGATCCAATGCGCTTCGAATGGGACTTTGGAACGCGAAGTGGTGTGAGATTCAGTACTGAAGAATCACCATTATTCGCATACCCCAAAGACACAGGATTGTTCAAAGTGAAACTGAGAGCTATATCGAACAAAGAATGTGTCGACAGTTTCACACGTGACCTTCGCGTGGGACCTGACATGATCATGTACGTCCCAACCGCCTTTAGCCCGAATGGGAAAGGACCTCAGCAAACGGAGCGCCACAAAGTATCCGGAGAGAATATCAAAGACTATGAGATATGGATCTTGAGTCGTTGGGGAGATATTGTATACCATTCCACTGATATCAATGGAGCATGGGATGGAAAATTCAAGGGAGCATATTGTCAACCTGGGGTATATGCTTATAAAATTCTGGCCTTCAGTGAAAGTGGCCAGGAGTATAAACTCGGTGGCACCATCACTCTTTTGAGATAGATCAAAAGTCCATCACGGATTAATTCTTACGGCAGCCTTTGAGAAATTATTTCAGGAGCTGAACAGTTCCCTTGAAATAGTGAGGTATACCTTCATAATCGATCACATCAAGCCGATACAAATAGACACCCGGCAATGCATCTTCACCTCTCCATGGTTGACCTTGATCATTGGATTCGAAGATCTTCTCACCCCAGCGATTGTAAATTCTCAATTTGTAGGTTCCTATTCCGTCGCCATATGGTCGGAACACGTCATTAAACCCGCTGCCATCAGGGGAGAATGAATTCGGAACCCAGATCGCTACTCGGAAATTGATTCTTACGGTCTTTGAAGTACTATCCGAGCACCCATAATTGCTACTCACAAATTGTTGGAGCAGATAGGTACCGCTATCAAGGAATTCATGGGTGAAATTACGGGTTCCGTAGGTGGAACCATCTGAGAGTATGTAAAGCACCGTGTCAGCTCCAAAACTCTCATCTGTGATCTCGATTTCACTGTTCAGGATACTTGCCTGCTCAGGGAATATTTTGAATCCGGCAAGTGGTAGCGGATATATTGTGATACCTGCTGCCGTGTCGTAAGTGCATCCTTTTGTATTTGTGAGTGTCATGGTGATCTTATATATACCATCACTCATATACGTATATCTAAAACTGTCCCGACCTGTAATAACCGATCCATCTCCCATGTCGAATTCAACGTCAGCTTGATCAAAGTAAGTGACGTCTGTAGTGTTGATCACATACGTTTCTTCCAAGGCGCAAGCATTTGTAAATGTGAACCGTGGGCGAACGCGAATACCGGGATCGACATCCTCCCATGCAGTGTCGCTACACCCAAGATCGTTCTGTACCACAAGCATTATGCGTTTGGTGTTTTGATCCGGTGAGACATAGGTCAACGTATCTGTATTGCCAAGAGCGTTTCCGTCTATACTCCAGGATCTACGGGCTATGATGCCTGCAGAAGTAGAGCTCTGATCAATGGCTCGAATAGAGTCGTCATCACATGGTAGATCTACAATGAACCCGGCAACCGGATCAGGATCAACTTGTATGTTGATCGTAGTATCGTTCGTACATCCTGACACCATTTCTAAGTGCACAGCAATGGAGTAAGTCCCTGAAGTATTAAATGCATAAGCCACACTTGAACCCAGCAGGGAGTCGCCATTCTGGAAATGCCAAACGATCCGTGCTATGGAATCAAGGTCTGTGCTAGTTTGACTGAATCGAATGCTGTCTGAAACGCAGTTGTTCATGACTTGAATATCAAACTTGTCGATTGCATGTACATACGCCTGACCAAAAGATGTATCTACACATCCGAAGTCGGATCCAACAGCAAGACTTACACTGGACATCCCCTCTTTCACCTGGCTCAATCTCAAGGTGTCTGCTCCTGTCATGAATCCGGAACCATAGTCCCAATACACGTCAGCTATGGTCCCTGAACTGATGTTCGATGAGTTGATGAATACCACATCTTCGCCTAAACAAATATCCGAGCCCAGAACCGATGCAACAGGATTTGGATAGATCGTTACAGTTCCGGTAGTCGTGTCTGAACACCCAAACTGAGACTCCAGATAGACTTCTATGGTATAAGTACCTGTGTCAGAATACAAATGACGCAGAGCGAGTTGATTTGCGGTAGATCCGTCTCCCAGATCCCATTGGAAACCTGTTACGCTATCGCGAAGAGAACGTTGCACAGTCAAGCTCAATGAAGTTGAATCGCCGAGGCAATTATCACCGGAAGTTATTGTACCAACAGGAGCGGAGTAAACATACACCGAATCTCTTGCGAGGTCGGCACAACCTTCAGCTGATGAAGCTTTCAGCGTCACTGCATACCATCCACTATCGCTGAAACTTATCTGGATAGAATCACCAGTCTGTGATTGCCCACCGTAATACCAGGTCTGGATCAGAGAACCTCCGGGTATAGAGCTATTCCCTTTGACCCACACTGAATCTCCCTCACAAAGATCTGATGCGGACAGTGCCGCAGTAGGGTTCGGGAAGATCTCTATGCTGTCCGAAGCAGAGCCGGAACATCCCATGGAATCGGTCACACTCAAATTGATCAAATACTTACCGGGTGTCAGGAAACTGACCACAGGGTTTTCTTCCGTTCTCTTTATTACCGGACCGATATCCCAAAAGAACGAATTGAAAGGACCATTGAAGGTGGTAGAGGAATTGAAGAGCTGTACCAGTGAATCCACACAGGTGTCCTGAACCGTAATGCTGGTCACGGGAAGCTTCAACACTTTGACCACAGTCGTATCTTCTTCCACACAATTGGCATCGTCACGTATCGTAACTATATACCTAGTTGTGCTGGCCGGCTCAGCCCACGTGCGGGAAAGAGTAGGCGAGGTGAGACTTGTTGTGGGATCCCAACTATATGTCAGTGAACCGGACCCTCCTCGTGCATTTTGTCCAATGAACGCTCGGTTACCAATACACATTGGGACGGTATCTGGCAGCGACACGCGAATGCGTGGTAAGACCGTCACTTCCACAGTATCATAGCTGATACATGCGCCCTTGTCCGTTATCAGAACAAGATTGTAGGTGCTATCGGCATTGCCACTATTCCAATGCATGAAATTGGTCTGTGCGGAATTCAGGTCACCAATACCCGAATGGAAATTCCAGGAGTATTTGTTGCCCGTCAGCGCTTGGGATCCAATTGGAGTTGTCTCACCTGAACACACTGTGGTGTCTGTTCCTGCATTCACAATACTTACCGGAGGCAGAGCGATAGAACGGAAGGCACACGAACATGCCGACGAATCAACAACTAGCATCAGGTTGCAACTCGCAACAGGAAGAGTCACGAACTGTATATTTCGGATCGTAGTTTGACCGCGATTCAACTGATTGAGGATAGTGTCTAAATAAACGATACTATCGGTTGGTTCAAATACTCCATCGGCATCTTTATCAAATACAACCAGGATCTTCAGAACCTCACCGGATCGCTTATTTGTACCGCGGTTTTCGACATTGTAGCTCAGGTCTATCAATTCCAGAGTGCCCTGGGGTTGCCCTTTTGCCAAGTTATAGGTGAGGTAATAATCACCTTTGCGAACGGAATCCAGTATTTGAACCGTGCTGGTGGCTACATCAATATCACACCAGGTTTTCTGCTCTACACAATAGGCAGGTTGTTCGACAAGGGCCTGAGTCAAGACTTCGGCAATTCCACATGAACTTGTTCTCAGGTCTACGGAGAATGCAGTAGCGAAATGCAATGAATCTCCCGGTACGATACCTTTCGGGATCTTCCAGGATACCCTTTTCGAACCATTCACCTCCTCGATCTGCACAGAATCAGGGGTGTTGTTGAATGATCTCAAATAACTCGTATCAATTCTGAATCCGGGAGGGAGGCTCATTCTGATCTTATCGCTGTTGCGAGTGGTGTCAGGTCCGAGGTTGATGAGCTTGATCTCCACTTCATTATTGAAGTCGCAGACATCCATTGGATTCATTTTGACCGTCAAGCTTGAGAAATATGGCTTGTTGACTCCTTTAATATCTATCGACTCACCGATCTCATAGGCGCTCAATACATCTCTTCCGCATTTGAGCGACCCACCTGGTCTTGCCAGGAAGAAACTCGAACTCACGAAGTCGCAATCTGTTTTCAATCTAAACCGGAGTTTGAGTTGATTTGAGCCATTAATGCCCGCAAGACCGTTGTTCTTTAGGGCAGAATCGTATTTGAACAATTCCCAGCGCTTAGTCAGTGCGTTCAAGCTCACCGGTCCTGTGATCAGAATAGAGTCGGTGATCTCAGCTCCTGAAAGCCATGCGGTATCGCTGAGTTGCATACCTTCTCGCAATACCAGGTCCAAATAAGTTCCAAAGACACGCGCTTCTCCAATATTAGTAATGTTGACCTCATACCAAACAGGTGCGCACAAGTCAACAACCATCAAACTATCTCTGAGCGTTGCCTCCAGTCTGGTATTGATCGGCTGGTAGCTGAGGATCTGCGAAATGCTCGCGCATTTCAAGTCGTTGATCGAACTAGGATAACCCTGGCAATCGTAGCCGATCTTGAGTTCAATGCTGTCGATGTCACAGTTGACGAATACCGCTCTGATCGTGAGATCCAATGCCTGACCAAACGGCAGATCTCCCATTTTGAACACTCCGCTATCTGCCAGTACACTTGCACCGCTGGTAGTATTCACGACTTCTACCACACGAACATTCGGATTGATATTGGAACTGATCCATAAATATTCAGCAGTTGATTTTGAGCTTACGTTACTCAATCGGATATCCCATTCTATCGTATCTGACCGAGCAGGAACGAATTTTTGAGCTACGGTCAGTGCGACGCTTGGAGCATCGTACACGAGTCTATCCCGGTTCCCACCGGAAGCGACCCAAGCCACCCCGGATCCCAGATAATTCAGCTTTTCAAATCCGAAATCATAGTGTACTTCAGATTCACCGTTTTCTGTTTCGCATGTCGGTAAAAGCCTGGCTCGGAAAGTCCCATGAAATCCGTCGTCGCTCAGGTTGATCGGACCTTTCTTGTCTTTGTAGAAGGATGATACTTTGTACTTTAAGCTGTCGCTGCTGACAAAGTAAGGCTTGATGGTATCCACTTCTTCATACGATGTAAAGCCGGTTCCCGAGGTTCGATATTGGCCGAACTTGGCAAATACGGTCTTGTATCCTTTCGGAGGACGGATGACTATCTCATCCAGCTTTGCCCAGGATCGATATTCAAATGGGAAAATGTTCCCCCCCGCATAGTTGGAACAACAAGGCCCGACACTCAGATAGAAATTCTGTACCACGTCAACAGTCTGACATGAATTCGTTTGGAATAGATTGCTCCCGTAGTTCGTAAAGTAATAGCCCAGAAGCTGACTCCTGCCCGAGAACGTATCACATTGCAATCGTTGTGCAGCCGTAGGATTTGCTGTTGTAGATGTGTAGAACGAATTTGTGAAGTCAACGTTCCGTATAGCATTTCCCGGATTGGTAGCCACCACATATTTGATGTGCAGTTCAACACTGTCGCGCTTGGTAAAAGTAAAACCGCTGTAAAGCGGACAGCTGGCACTGATCAAAGCAGGGATGCCGGCGTCGAAATTATACGTTCTGTTGACCCCTGAATTAGTGAAGGTGGTTTTGATACCGTCACATGAATAGAGCAGGTTGTTGTTCCGGTAGATCTTCAGGCGAGCCTCAGCCACATCGAGGTATGTTCCATATGGGATGTAGCTGCTGGCATATAAATAACGCCACGTTGTGGTACTACCCTGATCGTAGAATTTACCTTTAAAGACAGCAAGTATGGTATCACCATACATGGCCCTTTCAGTCTTTATCCTTGTAAAATCGAGCGAACCGGATGTGTCAGGCAGTCCATCATTATCATTGTCCGGAAGCCCGTAACTCATTCGGTTGACATCGAAATCGGAAAAGTGCAGACCGCCACCACATGAACTTCGACAATGGATCTTGATCTTCTCTGCATTGCAATCCATTCTGTACGTACATGACTGGCACGTTGTATCCGGATTATAGGTCACATCTAAGCGGTAATCGTATTCGCCTTCGTTTGAAGCCGGATTACAACTCACGGTTGAAATGATCTTCAATTCTGCTCTTCGGAGAGTGATAGGAACATATCCGTAGAAGATCGCCCGAACAGTGTCTCCTTTATCCTGGATGACTTTTGGACGCCAGATCCTACCGCGTATATCGATAAAATAGAAGTCTGAAGTTGAAAGGCTGTGCCCAATCCCATTTGATTTTACGAAATCGAACACATATTTGGCACGCGGAGTTGCCGGGATGAGATTGGCATTCGTTACGGAGTAATTGAACAGAACGGTGTCGTTGTGCCTGACATCGGTGGGAGCATAACTGCTGAAATCCAATCTGCTGTAGTACCCGTTGCTGGCACGGCGCTCTACGATGTTGATCACCTTATCGCAACGATCCCTGTAGGTCCCGGAATAATTCCACCTGTTCACATAGAAATTGATATCGCACGCCGTAGGGCAACATGAGCTCACTTTCCAATCGATATAGATCGTGTCACCCTGTACCATATTTGGCAGAGAGAGTGCCACAAAGCCAATGGGATCAGTACCTAGACAGGAATATATTCCCCTGCTATTAGTGGTGCGCGTCTCCTGAGGGTAAATGGTTTGAGGCGTCCCGTTCTTTCCGAACCTGTACGTGAAAGAGCTATCGTGCAGACGACTCATCATATTGGTGTAGTAACCGGTCCCCGCTGCTTGGAATACTTGAATTTCTAAGTTTCTCGCGGTGTCCTGACCGCGATTTATGATCTGAAGTGAGCCATCGAAGGTATTGCCATCCTTCAGACAGCTGTTTAGACCCGTAGATGGTATGACCAAAAGGTCGGGAAGCTTGGTCTGGAGGGTGACATTGGCCGATGACGTCACG
>VMDK01000103.1 GCA_008080835.1 Sphingobacteriia bacterium
TATATTAGAATATAGATAATTTGGTGAAATATGAAAGCAACTCAGGAGCACAATGACCGCATCGCGAAATTGACTTTCGCTTCTGTCTATCCGCACTATATCACCAAAGTCGAAAATAAAGGTCGCACAAAAGAGGAACTCCTTCAGGTGATCCAATGGCTAACAGGATTTGAAGAATCCAAGTTAACGGATCTCATAACCAGTAAAGCTACATTCCAGGAGTTCTTTGAACAGGCCACATTTAACCCAAATGCTCATCTGATCAAAGGAGTCATTTGTGGCTATCGCGTGGAGGAGTTAGAGAATCCCTTGACGCAAAAAGTTCGTTATCTGGATAAACTAGTGGATGAACTGGCGAAAGGAAAAAAAATGGAGAATATACTCCGGTCGACTTCTTGAAGTGAATGATCAATGAAGCGAAAAACCATTCTCATTACAGGAGCGGGTTCGGGGATTGGGAAAGATTCTACAATTGAACTTGCTCGAAGAGGTCATAAGATCCTGGCGACCACAGAGACCGAATCTCAAAGTGTGGAACTTCAAGATGAAGTTGCTCAAATGGGCTTGACGATCTCAACATTCAAGTTGGACATAACGGACCCTAAGGACCGAGAACTGATCCGAGATCATGATGTTGATGTGTTGATCAACAACGCGGCCATCGGAGAATCTGGTTCTCTGGCTGAAATAGACATGGACCGTGTTCGCAAGAATTTTGAAATAAATGTGTTCAGCACGTTCGAACTGGCTCAAATAGCATTGGAAGAAATGCTGCGAAAAGATCAAGGGACGGTCCTGTTCATCAGCTCCTTAGCCGGTCGCGTTGCTATGCCATTCCTCGGCCCTTACTCCATGACAAAATTTGCATTGTCAAGCGGGGCAGAAATGATGAGGAATGAGGTCAAGCGCATTTCCAAAAACGTACATATTTCTTTGATAGAACCCGGCGGGTATCATACTGGATTCAACCAACGCAACATTGCAAGGAAATACGAATGGATGGATGAGAGTTCCATGTTTTACCATATCATGGATTCGATCAAACAAGAAGAAGAAAGGAATTTTCGGTTTACCGAAATGCAATCTACCAAAGGCATCGTCGGGAAAATTGTCAAAGCCGTTGAGTCTAACAATCCCAAACTTCGCTATTCAGCCCCCTGGTGGCAAGCTTTGGGTGTACATATATGGAGAATGTTCGGTAAATGATTGACCCACTGAAATTTCATGTACATGAATAAGACCAAATGGAAATATCTAGGGATCTTCATTCTTGGATTCCTCATGTTTTCCGGGATCACATACTTCTTTGTTGCCGAAAATCTGTTCATCGACGGTCACGTGCAAGTCTCCTCATTGGTGTTGACCTGCTTGTTTGGAGGGATGGCGTTGTTGTGTCTGTTTGCTCTTTTAACTTTCAACAGACAGTTCAAAAAGCACCAGGAGTCGACACTAAAGAAACCTGAACCCGGTTCATACAGGTGGCTTAAAGTTTCTGGTCTCGTGTTCTTCGGCGCTTTTATAGCCTGGCTCAATTTTCTCGCGATCGATGGCTTCGTTTCCGGACCTGAACTCAATATGGAGGATATGACATCCGTTACCGGCACCTTGAGTGCGGATATGGAGTATCGAGATCCCGCAAAAGGCTCCGCCACACTCTATTTCAAGACGAAAGAACACCCTAAGCTGACCTTTAACATTGGGTTTGCGCGACAACACTCATCCATAGCCAACTACCTAGGGCGAGACAGCATCGTGGAATTCATCATTCCCATTAGCGACCACGATATCTGGATCTCCGGAACAAAACCAAAGGGCTTCTGGGACAAACACCAGTCACCCGGTTGGATTCCCGTATATGGTCTGCGAAATTCCAGGTATGTATTTTTTAACCTAGACAAATACAGCGAACTGGAACGCGAAGACAACGTCATTGGGATAGTGATCATGGCGATCATAGACCTGATCATCCTCATCATTGGCGTGCGTTATTGGATTCGGAAATCCAATCATTAGAAGGATTTCAGAGCTCAGAAAATGGTTACCTTCACTGCTTTCAGATCAAGTGGCATTTAAGAACAAAGTCATATCGAATCCGGTAACCGGGATGGAATTGAAATTCCTCCGAACGAATTCTGACACGAATGGCAAGATCCTCGAAATGGAATCAACCTATCATGCACATTCACGGGAACCTGCGGCTCACTACCACCCCTGTCAAGATGAATTCTTCACGGTGATCTCCGGAGAACTCACCGTACGCACAAAAGGCGCATTGCATAGGCTCTCAGCCGGTGAGAAGATCCACATTTCAAAAGGTCAAGTTCATTCTATGTGGAATGATTCAGATGAGGAAACCAAAGTTAATTGGAAGGTGACCCCTGCGATGAACACAGAGTATTTCCTGGAAACGGTAAATGGATTGGCTACTGACGGAAAGACCAACAACGATGGAATGCCTGGCCTACTGCAGGTTGCACTCTTAGCTCGAAAATTCAATCGTGAATTCAGGTTGGCAAAACCACCATTTATAATTCTGAATCTTATTTTACTCATGTTGGCTCCCATTGCCCTCCTCGCTGGTTATAGAAGCACGTATGAGCGACATTTGAATTGAATCAATGAATACAGATCCCAATACTTATTTCACTGAAGGTTTTGGGCGTTGTTCGCTCTATCAAACACCGGAATGCAAAGTGCATCGTTGGGAACAGGAACTGCTGGAATTCCGACGTATCATATTGGATACAGGGCTTACCGAAGAGTCTAAATGGGGTGCACCATCCTATAGTTGGGATGGGAAGAACATCTGCATGATCGGTGCATTCAAAGACTATTGCTGTATCAGTTTTTTCAAGGGAGCATTATTGAAAGATGAAGAAGGTCTGTTGACTAGTCCCGGTCCTAATTCGCAGTCGGCCAAACTGTTCCGCACTACAGACGTGAGTGAGGTGCTTGAAAATGAAGCAGCTATCAAGGCTTATGTGTTCGAAGCGATCGAAGTGGAAAAAGCAGGATTCAAAGTGCAATTCAAAGACATTTCACAACACGAGATCCCTGAAGAGTTGGAAGAGCGATTTGAGAATGATCCTAACTTCCGATCAGCGTTTGAAGCTCTCACACCCGGCCGACAGCGTGGTTATCTGATCCACATTTCGGGAGCTAAGCAGAGTAAAACTCGTAAAGCCAGGATCGACAAATGGATGCCGGTGATTTTTGAAGGAAAAGGGATGCATGACCGTTAAACTATGAACATAGAAGAATTGAAATACCCGATCGGGGAATATGTTCCTGATCCCGATCCCGGACCCGGGATCTTTCGAGCTTGGGTGGCTGTATTGAGCGTATTCCCGGAAAACATTGAAGCATTGGTCAAAGACTGCACTGAAGACCAATTGAACTATCGATATCGTCCGGATGGATGGACGATCAAGCAAGTGGTACATCATTTGGCCGACAGCCATATGAATGGGTATATTACGGTTCAAACTGGCTCTGACTGAAGACAACCCGACCATTCGTCCCTATCATGAAAGTTTGTGGTCTGAATCACACGATGCTCATAGTGCAGATCTTAGAGATAGTCTTGCTTTGCTACGTGCTTTGCACAACAAGTGGGTCCTACTGATCCACACTATGACGGAGGAGCAATTCGAAAGGACATTGTATCACCCTGAATATACGAAATCCTATTCTCTGAAGGAGTATTTGGGCAACTATGCATGGCATTCAGAGCATCATCTCGCTCAAATTGAGAATGCACTCCAATTTAAAGAGCGATATAGTTGAACCTAACTGAAGACCCCTGAGGTTTTCGGAAAAATCCTTAGTTTCACCGCTTTATCAAATTAATTGAATCCCTTCATGTTCATACTCAAATCACTTAGCAAAAGGTTCTCAGCACTGTTAGCTCTTCTGGTGACTTCTCCCCTCTGGACTCTTGCCCAGGATACGAAAAGTCTCGATGAACGCATCGACGAGAAGTTTGGTGACGCCACGGGCTGGTTCGTGCAATTCATCTTCTACCAGATACCTATCACTTCTGACATTAAGGTCTATTGGGTGCTCTTTCCATTGATCGGAGGTGCCTTGTACTTTACCTTTTACTTCAAGCTGATCAATTTTCGGGGCTTCTGGACCTCAATGAACATCGTCAAGGGAAAATATGATGATGTTGACTCTCATGACTCTTTAGCGGTTGCCGGTGACCCAACTCCGGGTGGTGACATCATTGAAACGATCGCAGTAGAAGGTCAGGATGGTGAAGTGAGCCATTTTCAAGCTTTAACAGCGGCATTATCTGCTACAGTCGGACTGGGAAACATAGCCGGTGTGGCAATTGCCGTTTCCGTGGGTGGAGCCGGAGCTACGTTCTGGATGATAGTCGCAGGATTGTTGGGTATGGCATCCAAATTCACGGAATGTACCCTTGGTGTGAAATACCGTGACATAGAAGCAGATGGAACGGTCTATGGCGGGCCGATGTACTACCTGACCAAAGGGTTGAAATCGCTCAACATGGCCGGACTTGGCAAGGTACTGGCCGTGCTGTTTGCCATTTTCGTTATCGGTGGCTCACTTGGAGGTGGAAACATGTTCCAGGTCAATCAGGCGTTCCAACTGGTGGAGAATATCTCCGGTGGTGAGAATTCATTCCTTCATGGAAATGGATGGTTGTTCGGTTTGATCATGGCCGTTTTGGTTGGGATCGTGATCATTGGGGGAATTCGCTCGATCGCACGTGTGACTGACAAGATCGTTCCGTTCATGGTTGTGATATACGTGGCTGCTTCGTTGTTTGTGATCTTCGCTAACATCGATATGATCGGATGGGCGTTTGGAGAGATATATCGTGGAGCATTCAGTCCGGAAGGAGTTGCCGGTGGAGCCCTGGGTGTATTGGTTCAAGGATTCCGTCGAGCTGCATTTTCCAATGAAGCAGGTGTAGGATCTGCATCTATCGCTCACTCGGCAGTGCGTACCAAGTATGCTGCAAGTGAAGGAATGGTAGCACTGCTCGAACCATTCATCGATACGGTGCTTGTGTGTACAATGACAGCATTGGTTCTGGTCATCACCGGAAACGTCAATCCGGAAAATGCATCTCTTAATGATGCAGAAGCCATCTTACTGACATCGGGTGCATTCGAGTCCGCGATCTCTTGGTTCCCATACATACTTACATTGGCGGTTGTCTTATTTGCATTCAGCACTATGATCTCCTGGTCCTACTACGGTTATCAAGGTTGGGCGTACCTTTTCGGTCGTTCCAAGCGTGCGGAATACACGTACAAGATCATGTTCTGTCTGTTCGTGATCGTTGGAGCTGCATCAAGTCTGGGCAATGTGATCGGATTCTCCGACGCAATGATCTTTGCAATGATGGTGCCGAACATGGTGGGTCTGGTTTTACTTGCCCCGAAAGTGCGAGACGAATTGAAGCGATATATGGATGCGATCAAGGCTTTGCGACGAAGCGAATAGTCAAGAGTTGCGTTGAAAGACCTCTCTTATCATCCGGTAAATCTGTTCATCCGCTTTTTGCTGGAGCTATCGGCATTGATCGTCTCCGGTATCTGGGGTTATGTACAGGTAGAAGGCGTACTCAAATACGTGTTGGCTGCGGCGATCCCAATGACCATGGCAGTTATCTGGGGTACGTTCAACGTCCCGGGTGATCGCAGTCGTTCAGGCAAGGCTCCCGTTGTAATACCGGGCATGGTTCGCCTTCAGTTAGAATTGCTGTTTTTTGCTCTACCAGTGTGGTTTCTGGGAAATATGGGATACCAAAGGTACGGTTTGACTTTTGGAATTATAGTAGTCCTCCATTATCTGGTCTCATACAGCCGGATCTTGTGGCTTCGGGATCAGAAATGAGCTTATGATCATCTTTCGAAAAATCAGCGCCGTATTTGTATGCATCTTGCAACAGGCTTTCGTCGTGTTCATGGCAATTCTGTTTGCTGACGTTCACATTGCGATAGGAGCTGGATTTACCTTATTGTGTATACCAATGTTCTATTTGAATAAACTGACGTATCACTACATACTCAAGTATGGGTTGATTCGTACATTTTCGGCGAATGCGGATACTTCGGAAATTGATGTAAAACCCAAAGATAGATGGCAATGAATGCTGTGTTTATTGCATGTAGCCTAGATGGCTACATAGCAGACAAGAATGGCAGCGTTGGCTGGCTCGATTCCATCGAGTATCCGAAAGACTACGATATGGGCTATGGTGATTTCATGAGCCGCATGGATGCTCTGGTAATGGGGCGTAAGTCGTTTGAAACCGTCTGCGGATTCGATGTGGAATGGCCCTATGATAAACCGGTCTTCGTGCTGAGCAATACCATGGTATCTGTACCGGAGGAGTTCGCCGACGAAGCCTATCCGGTAAAAGGAGCCATACAAGATATTCTGGACAGACTGCACAAAAAAGGATTCAAAAACCTCTACATCGACGGGGGTAAGACTATTCAGAGTTTTCTGAAGGAAGATCTCATTGACGAAATGACGATCACCACGATCCCGATTCTACTTGGAGGAGGAATGCCTCTCTTTGGTCAACTAGACAAGTTGCAGATGTTCGAGTGTGTCAACCACAAAACCTATGAGGATAGAATCCCTCAGATGAAATATGTTCGAAAAAGAGGATAGTCCTGGATATAAAATGTGTTCTATGGTCAAAACCTGAGTAGTATCCATTTGTTAGAAAACTACATCTATGAAACCCGAATCTGAAAATCGTTTGAGTCGCTTGAAAGAAGTAGCGGCAGTATTCTTTAAACTTGGAGTGATTGGCTTTGGAGGTCCTGCTGCTCACATCGCTATGATGGAAGATGAGATCGTGCACAAGCGCAAGTGGATGGATCGACAACATTTTCTTGATCTAATTGGAGCCACGAATCTGATACCGGGGCCAAACTCAACGGAAATGACCATGCATTGCGGACATGAACGTGCCGGAAAACTTGGACTTTTCTTCGCCGGTGCGGCATTCATCTTTCCGGCATTCGTTTTGACCGGAATTCTTGCATATCTGTATACCACTTATGGTGCACTTCCAGAAGTACAACCATTCATCTTTGGAATCAAGCCCGCTGTACTAGCGTTGATTGCGGGAGCGATATTCAAGCTCGGGAAGAAAGCTTTGAAAGGCATTGAGATCGGTATTCTAGGTGCTCTTGTTCTCACGGCTAGCTTGCTCGGTGTGAATGAAGTCCTCGCACTGCTATCAGCAGGGATCCTTGGAATGTTATATTTTTCGATCAGTCGAGGCGAGACCGTAAAAAAACAGGGGTTCATCCCATTACTCCTGACGAGCACTTCGAGTAAACTGATCGCGATTTCTACGACCAAGGTGTTCTGGACATTTCTGAAAGTTGGTGCGGTTCTATATGGTAGTGGCTACGTGTTGTTCGCCTACCTTGATGCCGAACTGGTAACTGCAGGTTGGATGAGTCGACAACAGCTAATCGATGCGATAGCGGTTGGACAATTCACCCCAGGACCGGTACTTTCAACTGCAACTTTCATTGGCTACCAGTTAAATGGGGTGGCAGGTGCTGCAGCTGCGACAGTGGGAATTTTCTTACCGTCATTTCTGTTTGTGCTACTCTTGAATCCGTTGGTTCCTAAAATGAGGAAGTCAGCTGTACTTCGTCATTTTCTCGATAGCGTGAATATTGCTGCTGTGGCGGTCATGGTGGCTGTCCTTTTCGCTATGGGAGCAGACACGCTTGTTGATTGGAAATCCTATTTGATCGCGGCCGTGGGATTCTTTCTGACTTTTGGGCCGTATAAGCCGGGCTCTCTTTGGTTAGTGCTGACTGGTGCGCTTATGGGATTCGCCCTGAGTTTTATATAAACGGATAAAGCAGATTCGGGACTGTGCATTCCATTGCATAACTTTACCACAAAAGTTGTGGACTCATGCGATTGAAAGTCATTCTCCTGGCTGCGGTAAATTTTCTATTCTTCTCGGTTTCGGCTCAAGACACTTTTTCAATTGTTGCGCTGGACTCTGCGACAGGAGAAGTTGGCAGTGCCGGGGCTTCTTGCGTGGATCTTAGCAGGACTTCATTGTCCAATGACGACTTCCTCGGTGTGCTCTTCCCAAGCAAAGGAGCTATCAATTCACAGGCTTCTTATATTCCGGCCAACCAGAACAACGCCACAGATCAAATGAACCTGGGTAAATCTCCGTCTGAGATCATTCAGTGGTTGGTTGATAACGATGTACAGAACAGACCGGAGATCCGTCAGTATGGAATAGGGGCGATGGTGGAGGGAAGCCCAACAGCCGCCGCTCACACGGGAAGTGAAACGCAAGCTCACACCGGACACAGA
>VMDK01000019.1 GCA_008080835.1 Sphingobacteriia bacterium
GAATTGATCACTGTGGTCTGCCGGCCAGTCTCGAATCGCATCGGGTAACTGGTAACCATCTTTCATGTAATCGCGCATGTGAGCCTCCACTTGAGCGCGAGTGACGATCCAAACCTCATTCCAATCCAAGGGATCACGAGCGATGCGAGTCAGTGTATCAATCGGTCCCGGCCATACCTCTTCATCTTTACGAGTGTTTATGCAGGCAAATGTGCTTCCCGCATTTTTACCCATCATCCAGATCCCGGTGAAGTCAAAGAAATCAGCGTCCTTATAGGAATAAGATGAAATGGAATGATCGGATCCCTGACCAAAGAGAGTACCGCTGGCGTTGACACCAACTTGTGTAGAACCCATAGCAGTGCTATCAAATTTGTACTGAGCCATTGCCTGTTGAGCAACGCCCATCACCACTGCGAAAAAAGCAATCTTGTAGGTACTTGTGATCACTTTCGGAAATTAGAAATTGACTTTCCAGCCGATACGGAAATCGATCGCAAAATCTCGTTGCTTCAACGGATACTTGGCAGAGTTCACCGGATTGATGAACGTAGAATAACCCGGTTCGATGAACAAACTGTTTCTTCCATTGAAACGGTAGCCAAGTGCAGTTCCAACTCTCGCTTGAACAGAGGTTCTGGAGAATTCAGGAGATGACAGGGCAACGGTCTCGCCGTTCGCACCCAGCACCATTCCACTGCTGCGATTCCACAACTGAACGGCAGTCTCGACCGATGGGCTTACGCTCCACGATCTCTTGATGAAGAAATTGTATCTCAACCCAACCGGCAAGAGTATGCGCTGGTAACTATTATCAGCCTTCGTTTCAGTAACAACATCACGTTCTTCCATGCTGGTCACCTGGATCTGCTCGATGCGGTCTCCTTCAACCGGATCGATCACTACCACATCCACTGTTTTGGTCACCGCTTCTGTGATATGCTCTACGTGCTGATGTTGCATGAGTTCCTTGCGCTCGGCATAGGTGAATCCTGCAAATACTTCCACATTTGTATTCAGTTCATAGTTGAACTTGAAGCCGGCAACTGTAGACCATTGTGCAGTTTCTGCAGCATTTCTTTGATCAATAATTGAACGATCACCGTTCAATGTTCTGTCACCGAACATCGGACCAGCTTCCAATTGCATGCTGAATCGTTTGATCGGAGGAGTTGGCAATTCGATTTCGTTGCCGCTATTCTCTGAATCATCTTTGGCGTCAACAGTTTCAAAAGAAGATACGGCCTCTTCTGTATTAGGAGTTTCTACTTCAGAAACGATCTCCTGTGCAGATTCGACGTCTTCTGCTCCTTCCGCTGACTCGATGTCTTCATTATTCTTCTTATAGGTCCAGAATTCGAATTGAGCCCCTTCGTTTTCTTCTACTTCTATTTGAGCTTCATCTTCCTGACACTCAGCCTCTTGGCCCTCATTGGAGTCAGACACGATCGGATCAGTAACGACTGATTCCGTAGGATCCGTTTGACCATCAAACGCTTGATCAGATGAGATATCATTTCTCGAAGAAGATGGAGAGTTCTCGATCTCAGCAACCACCTGAGTCTCTTCGGTCACGTCATCTCCTCTATATATATCATCGTTTGACTCTTGCTCATTGGCTCTGTCAAGTTCACTAAAGTCGGTTCGATCATTGGGGATGGATTCATCAACCTCATCCGTGATCATAGCTACATCGCGTTGTTGGTCGAATGCGTTAGACGCTTCCGGCCTCTTTTCCGGAGCAACACCGTGTACATTTTCCTGATGTGCCGGAGTGTCGACCATTCCATTTTGATCCGGGTTGTTCACGTCAGATACGAGGAACCACGTCAAAGCTGCCAAGATCAAAGCCGCAGCTCCCATCAAACGATAGCGATTCAGCCATAATTTGTTGCGGAACTTGTGCAAAGGAGTTCTGCGTGCAGCAATAGCATCAAAGAGATCCGGAGCCTGAGCCTCGGTATCTCTTAATGCATCACCTAATATTTTTTCAAATTCATCTCTCATGGGAAAGATCATTCAATTTTTCAATCAACATTTTGCGCGCTCTTGAATATTGCGAGCGGCTGGTACTTTCTGTTATGTCGAACATTTCACCGATCTCCTTGTGGCTGTAACCTTCTAAAGCATACAAGTTGAAGACGTGCTTATAACCTTCGGGCAGTTCGCGGATCACTTTCATGAGATCCTTTTTATTGATCTCGGAGATGACCTGCGCGTTGAACGACGGCTCTGCAACATGTTCGATGTCGCCTGATTCGAATTTCATGCGTCGCTTATCCCGACTCTTCAGAGCGGTGTTCACCATGATGCGACGGATCCATCCTTCGAGGGAACCGTCTCCGCGGAAGCTGCTGATCCTGTCAAAGATCTTGACGAATGCATCCTGGAGGACGTCTTCGGCCTCTTCTCGTGTATTGCAATATCTAAGGCAAACTGCGTACATTTTATTCGAATATTTTTTATAAAGCTCAGCCTGGCTGTTTCTATCTTCTTTCAGACATCCTTTTATCAGATCCTGATCATCCAAGATTTTCCCAGTAGGCCCTATAGCTTTCTTATTCGACACAGGTAAGACTCCCCGATTTAAAAATTCGCTGCACGAATCTGCATTTTTTTTGAAAAAATCAGCAAAATCTCTGCAGAAGGCTGAAAATAAGGCATTTCAGAATGATAATTTCTCAGTTGTCGAAGTAATTTTGTCAGACTGAAATCTATGTCTACCTCTTTTTACACCTGCGATCCTGCCAAACTTCACGCGTATACATGTAGTGTTTTCAAGGCTATGGGTTGTTCGGATGCCGACGCCAAACTGGCTGCGGATGTCCTACAGTCTTCTGATCTCAGGGGGATCGATTCGCATGGTGTGGCCCGGTTGAGCGGATACGTTCGATTATGGAAAGCGGGAAGGATCAAAGCGAATGCCGTTGGCAGTGTAATACGTGAAACAGCATCAACAGCAACCTATGATGCCGATAGCGGTCTTGGGCTGGTCATGGCTTCAAACGCTATGGACATCGCGATCGAGAAGGCGAAGGAATGCGGAAGTGGATGGGTGGCGATCAAGAATTCCAATCACTTTGGCATTGCCGGGTATCATGCAATGAAAGCGCTGGAGCACGATATGATCGGTATGGCGCTGACGAATGCGAGTCCTTTGGTGGCACCAACCTTCAGTACGGAACGCCTGCTAGGCACAAACCCGATCTCTTTTGCGATCCCTGCAGGTCAGGAACAACCGGTAGTGATAGATCTGGCTACTTCTTCGGCAGCAAATGGCAAACTGGAGATCGCGCAACGAGCCGGCAAAAAGGTTCCATTGGGTTGGGTTCAGGACAAGGAAGGTCAACTGAGCGATGATCCAAGTGCCTTGAAGAAAGGTGGAAGTTTGATACCGCTAGGAAGCAGAGATGATCTTGGAAGTCACAAAGGATATGCGCTATCCGCATTCGTTGATATATTCAGCGGAGTATTGAGTGGAGCGAACTACGGACCGTGGGTACCTCCATTTGTAAGCTTCCTTCCTCTTGCAGAGAATATGCCGGGTGAAGGTATCGGACATTTCGTTGGAGCATGGCGCATTGATGGATTCAGCGATCTTACTGACTTCAAAGCGAACATGGATCAATGGATCCAACGCTTCAAATCAGCCGAGACTGTAGAAGGACAGGATGAGGTGATCATCCCGGGTGAACCGGAATACCGCGCTCAGCTGATCCGCGAAAAGGAAGGGATCCCTCTCATCGACAAAGTGTACAATGATCTGCTGGAGATCGCTGATGATCTTAAACTGGATCTCAACGTGACGGTTTGATCATTCTTATCCTTGAACGATCAACTTTCTGCTTCCTTTTACTCCGTCAGCTATCACTTCAACCACATACGAACCCGGAACCAAGTTGTGATCCACGGAAACTTCCGTTGAATTGCTGACAAATCGACTCAACATCAACTTCCCATCGACGCTATATATCACGATTGCGCCACTAGTGCATGGCTTATCGAATTTAACGGTGAATGTAGAATATGTCGGGTTTGGACATAGAGAGAAACTCGATAAACCGACTTCTGGCACATCACTGGTTTTTGAATGATGAAGGATGATCCCGTAGTCCTCTACCTCTCCAACGACTTCACCACACGGATCCGGATTCTCTCCGAATGAGTTCCTCACACGCATGCGCACCTTCTCATAGAAAACCGCATCAGATGGTACAGTAAAGGTTCCTGTAGATGTGAACGAACCGTCGTATGAAGACATGTTCACAGCTTCAGAAGGCTCAAAGGATGTATTGTTGTTGAAATCGATCCAGGCGCCTGCACTGTCAGGTGCATAGCTTCTATCCAATTGGATAGTCAATGTGTAAGTCTCTCCTTCTGTCAGTATGATATTTGAATGCAAGAAATCGCTGTACTCGGTTTTGGTACTTTCGTTCTCAAAATCGGCCAGCTTTAAATTTTTGATCCAGTTTGTTGTGGTGTTGGCAGTACCAAAAGCATCACAGAACTCAAACTTTGTGAGTATATAGTAGAATCTAAATGTTTCCGCAGTTTTGCCATTAGCAGCTGTAGCGATCACCTTGAAATATATCTCATCTCCTAGTTCTGGTGAAGGGATCCCTTCACTGGACACCCAAAAATTTCCCGAGGTGTTTGACATACTGATCGTTTTGTCAAGCTCAGTGCCATTGATCGAGTAATAAACTGTTGCGTCCGTGATATCCGATGTGGATTCGATCTCACAAGTTATAACCTGTGGATTTGACACCTTAGGTTCTAAGTTAGATGGTGTTTGAGAAGTGCGAGTGGTCAAAATTCTAGGAGCATTCTCCATGTTCGCAAGCCTGTGCTGCCATAGACCTCGTCCCCAAGTGGCCGCCTTAATGGTGTTTGCACCGTAATTGATCTCCAGATCCTTCACAGTAACATTTGGCAACTCTTCTCCCAGAAGCTTCCACGTATCTCCACCCATTTCCATGTAATAGACCCCGATCTCTCCACCAACATATATATTTCTATTTTCGGTGTGATCGATGACCACAGTTCGAAGTGGCATGTCATTCAGATTATTGGTAATGTTCGACCATGACCTTCCACGGTCATGAGAAATGTAGATCTTGCGTGAATCATTTTGGTAGCGGTTGTAGGTCACTACGATGGTACTGTCGTTCCTTGGATCAAATGCGATATCAGTGATGCTATATCCAGGTAACCCGGCCTCAATGTTATCCCAAGATTTTCCAGCATCTTCAGTAATCCTCAGAGTTGAATTCCTGGCAATTGCCATGACATTGGAGGATGTCTCTGACATAGCTGCTTCTCTAATTATACCAATCTCTGGAGCGCTGTATTGCGCCCATGTAACTCCGAATTGTTCCGACCTGTATATCTTGTTGGCGAAGTGGTACACTACTAAATGATTTTCAGGATCCATCAGAAGCGGGGCTTCCCAATCTGCATTTCCAGATCCCCTTTCCGGATTGCTGATGGCATATCTTGTCTGACCGCCATCATAAGTATAATTGCGGCTACCGAATTGCCATGAACCGAGCATCACGTCATTGTTCAAAGGATGAACCAAAGCTTCCATTCCATCTCCTCCATTCCACTCCAACCAACCTTCGTCATTGAGGATGCTTGTCCCATTGTCTTGTGAACCAGCCATCTGTTGATTGATATTCGATTGACCTAAGCCTACGGCATAGTTTTCCCTGATCGCTGTTCCATCGTTCAATCTCGTCCAACTTTGTCCCTTGTCGGAGCTTTTGGCGAGATAGCCATCGGTTCCGACATAGAATACACCATCCAGACATTCCAGAGCTCGGATGTCGGCATGTACATAGGACGCATCTTTGGAACGATCACTCCACCACGTTACCTGTGTGAAGGTCTGTCCTCCATCTGTAGATGCTTCAGTATCGACATAACCATAGATCATATTGTCAGCATCTGTGTCTGAGATCGCGAAGCCTTGGCAATCCTCATCTGGATTGCTCAACATGCTGAAGAACAATCCCTCATTTCGCGATTGCCAAACACCATTTTTAGAAGCGAGGTAGACGAATTTTGGTTGTTGCGGTGTTACAGCAATAAAACAACGTGCATTGTTGTTTCCTGTTAATTCCGTTGAAGTACTAAAATTGGAGCCAGTATCTCGAGACACTTTGAGTGAATTCCTATCTGAACCGCTGTTATTGTACGCGTAGACTATATCAGCCCGGGAAGGGTGAAACTCTATATCCGTAATGTTCCCACCCGTGGAACTCATCCAGGTGACCAGGTCATTCTTTGAAACATACAATCCGTTGTTCGTTCCTATGAAGATCATGTTTCGCCTTGTGGGATGAAAGGCCAACTTATAGATCCTGCCGTTGCGTCCTAGTCCACCTAAATTGGTGATTGACGGGTTGAATCGAGTTTCACTCCACGTGATCCCGCCATCGCTTGAGCGATAAATACCATGTGTGTTAGAGTTTCCTCCTTGTCGGATCGCGATGATGACATCATTTTTATCAAAGGGATTAACAGCTATGCTTTGTACCCCAGTAACAATCAAGGTGTCTGTAGTACAAACCCAATTTACACCCCCATCGGTAGTTTTCCAGAATCCTCCACTTCGAGAACCCAACATGATTTCATCCGTGTTGGAAGGATTCACCCAAAAAGTCTCAACGCGACCTATACCCGGTGAATAATGTGATGTGATATTATTTGCATCCCAAGGGCCTAATTCTTCCCAACTGCTCAGTTCGGCTTTATGATGTGTTCTCCTATGATCAGACTTGAGTACTTGATATGCAGTCGTAGCTCCTTCGAAGTAGGCGTTCGACCTGTCACCAGTTGGATAGAATTTAGACTCATTCTCATTGGCCCAACGTTGGAATGGTTTAAAGCCACTTCCCTTTCTGGTTCCATGTTTTTCGAACCAGGCATTCGCCGAGTCGACCACATCATAGAAATTGTACGAATCATCGTACATCATTTGTTTGTAGAAAGGTTCTTGACCGAACGATGCGAGGGTAAACAGAATGCTCGCCAGAGCGTTGATTATCAGACGCATAGATACATTGTTAAAATTTTTACGAACGAGGCGACGATCCGCCAATATTTCGCCGTCCGAAATTACGGAATTGGCGAGACATTTAGGTGTCAAATTAGGTTGTTGGGTGGTTGGGTTGAGGGTGCAGTCCCTGAGCTTGTCAAAGGGTGGACCCACACAAACAACAATAATATTTTCCCGATCTTGAAACTGCAGTACTGATTAATATGAAGAAAAGCCTGACAAGGACTTGAAGATCTTGACCGGGAATCACCGAACGATCAACAAACTGGAATTGCCAGAAATCACTTTCACGTGACCAAAAGAAGTGATGTACAGAATATCCTCTTCTCTTCTGAGAAATGGACTGACCAAATGTTTGTCTCGTAAGTCGACCGGATCATCCATCAGCCTGAACCGCATGGCAGTTTGCCCATTGAAAAGACCAACCAATCCGTCGTCCCAGATCAAAGAATGCAGATTCACCGGTGCACTGAGATCACAATACACATCCCACTTCATTCCGTCGGTTGAATAGTAGATGGCATCTCGCTGATTATAGGCGTACAAGGTATCTCTCACTGACGTAATAACTCGCACTCCGCTCATAGTACTTTTCCTAAATTCGATACGCTTCATCACATTCGAACTGAGGTCATTTTTCAATTACAACAAGAGGGATTTGACACCTCCTATGAGCCATCCTGATCCTATATCATACATGCAGTCGTACGTTCCCAATTCCCTGTTCAAAGGGACTTTAACCCAGTTCTCTCCGTTATCAGGACTCGCAAAGAACCATCCGCTGCTGATGCCCGTGAGCACATACTCCGTATTTCCTCCAAGCACGCAGTAAGACATGGAAGGAGCATCCGGGGAAATGTACTGCCATTGGTGCGACTTCTCGTCAAATCGCATGACATGCCCTCCGTTCAGACAGAATATGTTTTTCTCGATAGACCATAAGGTTTTGATAAAGCTCTCATTAAGTAGTCCTTGAGATCGGGATTCCAGTTGTGCACTGGCCGTGTCAAGAACGTACACTTGATCATCGATCCCAAGCCAGAGTTCTCCTCTATATGCGCAATGCGCTGCAACCGGCGCAAAAGTCTCAAGACGTGTGGTATCCTGTGCTCGGATCGGAGACCAAAACAGGCAGCAAATGATCAGGGTTATGTGTAGTGTTCTCAAATCGTTGACCGCACTAAATTAACGATCTAACAAGTTGGTGT
>VMDK01000015.1 GCA_008080835.1 Sphingobacteriia bacterium
GAAGCTGCATAATCATAGATAGATCAGAGGATGGACGAGCCGTTGGAAGAGCCTGAAAAAGAGCAAGATAGCAAGCAGAATGATAGTGGAGATGGGTTAGAAAGACCACTCCGCGGTATGTACCAGGACTGGTTTCTGGACTATGCATCCTATGTGATCCTGGAGCGTGCTGTGCCGGGATTGGCGGATGGCTTGAAGCCGGTTC
The DNA here is from genome assembly GCA_008080835.1 of Sphingobacteriia bacterium. Lineage (GTDB taxonomy): Bacteria > Bacteroidota > Bacteroidia > NS11-12g > UBA9320 > VMDK01. The sequence goes on from VMDK01000015.1 coordinate 206, forward strand.
AGCGTCGAATACTGCACTCCATGAAAGAAATGGATGATGGTCGCTATAACAAAGTGGCGAACATCATTGGGCATACCATGAAGTATCACCCGCACGGTGATGCGGCCATTGGAGATGCCATCGTGAATCTGGGTCAGAAAGACCTGCTCATTGATACTCAGGGAAACTGGGGAGATCCTCGAACCGGTGATCCGGCCGCTGCCCCTCGATACATTGAGGCTCGACTGACCAAGTTCGCACTTCACGTCGCATTCAACAAGCAAACCACCAAATGGCAAAAAAGCTATGACGGCAGGAATAATGAACCGATCGATCTGCCGGTCAAATTCCCATTGTTGCTAGCTCAGGGAGTAGAAGGTATTGCAGTTGGTTTGAGTACGCGCATCATGCCGCACAACTTTCTTGAACTGTGCAAGGGAAGCATTGATGTGCTCAGAGGCAAGAAAACAGATCTTAAGCCTGATTTTCAAACCGGCGGTTTGGCCGATTTCTCCGACTACAACGGTGGTGAGCGTGGAGGTAAGATCAAAGTGCGGGGTAGACTGGAACAAAAGGATAAGAAGACCATCCTGATCAAGGAGATCCCTTATGGTACAACTACTTCCAGTATCATCGATTCCATCATTAAAGCCAACGACAAAGGCAAGATCAAGATCAAGAAAGTGGTTGATAATACCGCCAAAGATCTTGAGATTGAAGTCAGCGTAGCTACAGGTGTTTCGGTAGACAAAACCATCGATGCACTGTACGCATTCACGAATTGTGAAGTTTCGATCAGTCCGAATGCTTGTGTGATCATCGATGGTAAACCGCAATTCACGAATGTTAACGAGATTCTCCGGCAGAGCACTGAGAATACGGTCGATCTGCTGAAACAGGAGTTGGAGATCCGAAAGGGTGAACTTGAAGAAAAATGGCACTTCAGTTCCCTGGAAAAGATCTTCATCGAAGAACGGATCTACCGCGACATAGAAGAATGTGAAAACTGGGAAGAGATCATTCAGGCGATCGACAAGGGTTTAGAGCCTCATAAGAAGAAGCTTCAAAGAGAGGTCACCGAAGAAGACATCACCCGACTCACGGAGATTCGCATTAAGCGTATCAGTAAGTTCGATTCATTCAAGGCCGATGAGATCATTAAGGGTATTGAGGACGAACTGGCAGAAGTCGAGCACAATCTCGCCAACCTGACCGATTACGCGATCGCCTATTTCAAAGACATCCTCAAGAATTACGGTGCAGGCAGAGAAAGACTGACGGAAGAACGTCCATTTGGAAACATTCAGGCGAGCGTGGTTGCAGTGGCTAATGAGAAGCTCTACGCGAATTTCAAGGAAGGGTTTGTTGGGACTTCGCTCAAGAAGGACGAATACATTACCGATTGTTCGGACATCGACGACATAATTGTCATCCGGAAAAATGGAAAATACATGGTGTCCAAGGTCTCACCAAAGGCCTTCTTCGGCAAGGATATCGAATACGTGGACGTGTGGCGCAAGAAGGATGATCGCAAGGTCTACAATGTGATCTATCTCGATGGAAAGACCGGCAAGGCCATGGTCAAGCGCTTCAATATCACGTCCATCACCCGGGATAAAGAATACGACATCACTTCCGGTGCACCGAATTCCAAGCTGTTGTATTTCACGGCAAATCCGAATGGTGAAGCGGAAGTGATCACAGTGACTCTTCACGGCTTGGCCAAAGCCCGAAAGAAAGTATTCGACTACAATTTCGCCGACCTCTCTATTCGAGGAAGATCCAGTAAGGGGAATACGCTCACCAAATACCGAATTCGAAAGATCGACCTGAAAGAGAGAGGACGATCCACTATCGGTGGTCGTGAGATCTATTATGAACCCGCGATCGGAAGAATGAACGTAGACGAAAGAGGTGACCTTCTTGGAAGCTTTCAGACCGATGATCTCATTTTAGTGATCTATAAAAGTGGAGAATACGAATTGGTCGATCACGAACTCACCCGACACTTCGAACCATCAGAGGTCTACAGCATACAGAAATACGATCCCAAAAAGGTGATCACCTGTATCCACTACGATCACAAGCAGCAATCGCATTACGTGAAGCGCTTCCAGATCGAGACTTCCACGCAAGACAAGCGATTCCTCTTCATCAATGAAGGTCGCAAGAACGAGATGCTCCTAGCTACGCTTTATAATGAGCCGGCAATCAAGTTGACCACTAAAAATAAGAAAAGCGAAACCACGGTTGAAGAAGTCAACCTGGTTGAATTTATTGACGTAAAAGGCTGGAAGTCAATAGGTAACAAGCTAACTTACGACAAATTTGTCAAATTCAATCTTTTGGATGACTTGAGTCCGGATGCCGAAGAAGTGACCGAGGATGGTGCTGAAGAGAATAAGGGTAATGGTTCTGACAATAGCAATACAACAGAAACCAAAAAGAAACCGGAAGCTGTAAAAGTTGAAGATAAACCAACTGAAGTGGTAAAAGAACCGGAGAAGCCTACAAAAAAGACCACTTCCGCAAAAAAAGAAAAGAAATCTCCAGCAAAGGCCGAAGAAGACAAGAAGGGTTCAAAGGATGATACCGAACCAGAGCCTGAATCCAAGACAAATACAACACCTGAGGAGGACCCCGGACGAACATTTACGAGCGGGGATCAGTTAAACCTGTTATGAGATACCTCATAGTCCTAATAGTCCCTGTGCTCGGCTACTTTAGCTTGCTGTCACACGGAGTATGGAGCTATTTTGTGGCATTTGATGCTTTGATCGTCATTGCTCTGCTCGACGTTTTCGTGGGCACAAGGAAGCAGAAACACACGAAAGAAGCGGAAAAACGGCTGACGGGACACAAAGGCTTTAAAACCTTGCTTTATCTCATGATCCCCATACAATATGGCGCTGTCTGGATCTATTTGAATTCACTCTCACAAACCCCTGATCTGACGACAAGGATCGGATTGACCCTAAGTATGGGAGTCCTTTGTGGGGTGACCGGGATAAATGTGGCTCACGAACTCGGGCATAAACAGAATAAGCTGGATCAATTTCTGGCAAAGCTTCTATTGCTGTCCAGTTCATACATGCATTTCTTCATTGAGCACAACGAAGGGCATCACAGGAATGTAGGACAACCGGGAGAACCAGGTACCGCGTTAAAGGGTGAGGCGATTTATCCGTTCTATTTCAGGGCTTTAGTCAATGTATACCGACATGCCTGGAAAGTTGAAAAAGAGCGGCTGCAAACAGCCGGTGTGAACATAGTTAGCGCTCAAAACCGTATGCTGCAGTTCTTAGTCCTTCAGCTGGGATTCTGGACTGCTATTGTGACCTTATTCAATTGGAATACATTGTTCTGGTATTTAGGCGCTGCATTGATCGGTGTGCTGCTATTGGAAAGTCTGAACTATGTGGAACACTATGGCTTGGTCAGGAAGGAGATCAAACCGGGCATTTATGAAAGCATCTCTCCCAAGCATTCCTGGAATTCAGATCATTGGGTGAGTCGAACAGTGCTATTCGATCTTCCACTACATGCCGACCACCACATATACGGTAGCAAGGAGTATCAAGTGCTTAATTCTCGTGAGGAAGCACCTCAGATGCCTTTGGGGTATGCCGGGATGATCTTGATGGCGTTGGTTCCACCGATCTGGTTTCGGGTAATGAACAAGAAAATTGATGCCTTGAACTTGGAATCCGACTCTGATTAGTTCGCCTGGGGGCCACCACTCCTCCTCCCCTGCGGGAATAACGCGCGTATACCTATACGAAGCAAGAAATCCAAGTCATCAGTTCCCGAACGCTCCCAAAACTCATCCGAACGATCATAAAGTGGATGCATTGGAGTAAGATTTACCGATCAAAATGGTTATTTCCTCCTGGAAACAAAGTACATCTCCACCTCTCCTTTTCCTTTCGCCTCCACCATTCCGCGGTATTCAAAGACGAAGTCCTGGTCGTCCTTCAAAAGGTCATGAGTCACTTTGGATATGTTGATCCTACCTACCGATCCGCTGCTTTCCATTCTCGATGCCGTATTGACGGTATCTCCCCACAGGTCGTATTGAAACTTGGTGGATCCCACGATCCCGGCTACCACGGAGCCTGTGTGAATACCCAAACGCATCTCGAAGTATTCTCCGCCTTGCGATTCACGTACCTTCTTTCGCTTCTCCAGAAACTCCATCATGTCGAGTCCGGCAATGACCGTACGCTTCACCGACGATTCTATTGCACCATGCAGACCACCGGCCGCCATGTAGGCATCACCAATCGTCTTGATCTTTTCCAGATCGTGTTTCTTGCAGATCTCATCAAAACCCTTGAAGCAGAAATTGAGTTCGTCCAGCAGTTGATCAGGAGTCAATCGCTCTGCTATCTGAGTAAAGTTCTGGAAGTCAGAGAACAGCACCGAGATGTTTCGGTAACTCCTGGCAGCCGCTCTTCCTTTTCGTTTGAGTTCTTCAGCGATCGGTTCGGGCAGGATATTGAGCAAGAGGGAATCCGAACGTTCCTTCTCCTTTCGAATGGCTTCTCTGGACTTCCTCACAAACAAAAGGCGATTGATACTGGCTGCAAGTAATAACAAGATGAACACCGCCCCACCGATGTATATGTTTCGCTCTTTCTGGATCTTGAAATCACGTAACTTCTGAATCTCAACACGCTCGATGCTATCAAGTAATTCTTTTCGCTTGAACTCAACCCGCAGTAGATCAGATTGGAGCTCTTCTCCGGCAATGCTGTCATCAAGATCACGAATTTGCTCTAAATAGGTCAGAGCTGAATCACACATCAATGTGTTCTTATATACGGTGTACTTGCACCTGCACGCAGACTGTGTTTTTATAAAGGAGGAGTTGGAGTCGGATAGCGCCATTGCTGAATCACAGTATCTCATTGCACGCTCATGCTGCCCCATGTGAGTAAAAAGTAGTCCGAGGTTTGAATATGTGTCCATGATCTGACCATGGGAAGAACTCGCCTTCGACATCCCCAGGGATGTCATATAGTGCTTGAACGCCTGAGCCGTGTCGTTTATCTCAAAGCATATAGCGCCGAGATTGTGGTATGGGAATGCCATAGATTGCTGTCTGTTGGTACTTTCTACAACGCTAATGGCTTTATAGAAAAATTCTTCTGAACGATCTAGGCTATACAAATTGAAGTGGATAACCCCCAAATTAACATACAGGTTCTTAAGTTTAGAGATATCACCTGCAGTTTCGTACAAGTGGAGTGCCTTTTCGAAGTAATCCAAAGCTTTCACATAAAGCTCCGCATCCGAGTACACTATTCCCAAGGACTGATAGGCTGTTGCAATATTTGGTGTGTCCTTCAGTTGTTCGAATACTAGGACGTTCTCACCAAGATAATCAAGTGCTTTTGCATAGTCGCTCAACTGCCTATAGCAAATCCCTAGATTATTCAACACCTTTCCATAAGTGGTACTGTCTCTAGTCTCTAGAAAGATCTTCAACGCCAGATTATACTCGTCAATTGCTTGATGATACTCGCCCCGATAATAATCAGCCATTCCTAGCAACTTATAGGCGCGACCAACATCGTGTTTAGCACCTTGGCGCTGAGATTCATCAAGCAGGATCAACCCATACTTGATGGCTGAATCTTTATCAGCTTGCATGAGCTCATAAAGAATGTAGTCATGAAGAGCTGGAATGCGTTCATTGATAGATGCAGAACCGTCTTGCCATATTTCCCACAATGAGTCAGTTGGCGTTTGACCTTGCGCATTCGAAGCAGAAATAAGAGACACGAATACGATGAGTAATAAGGATGAACAAAGCTTGTCCATACTTTCTCTAACTCGTGTTGTAATAAAGAATCTCCTTATTTCTGTATTCACATTCTCTGATGCCGCATCAATTCACCGAGATCGGAGGATCCATGACCATGGTGCCCTTACCTTTCTTGTTTCCACCGGCGTCAAGTAAGATCACTTTCAATACCTTGTACGTTCCATCCAGCGGTGGATCGGCATCAATCATCAATTCCTGATTGATATAATACGTCTCTTCTCCTGCCATGCCGGTAGAGCAGCTCTCGGCCGCTTCGGGCACTACTGTATATCCCATATCACTGATCGCATCTGTTTTTTGAGCAAACACCACGAACAACGTATCTCCAGCAAGAAGTTCACTGCGCAGACCATCTTCAGGGGATCCAACATCAGAGGTGTCCTCCGGTAATGCGTCTCGGTCTACCTCACTAGCACTATTCTCACCGGTCTTATAACCCCAGTAGTAAGTAGGATTTTCAGGGTTACTAAAAAATACAACCCCATGGTTGGATGAATTCGAGCTGATCGACAGCACTTGTTGCATATCCGCCAGATCATAGCATATGGTCGGTATGATCCCTGAATCAATTGGTGTAACCGGAGGATCATCAGATCACGATCCACCGTCGATACAATTCGAACCTGCTAACCAGATTACAAGCGAACATATTACCAGTAATGAAGGAAATAATTTTAGTATGCGTGACATAGCTTTAGGTTTTAGACTTAACGATATATCAAATATTCGATAAACTAATTACCTGTACGCCGCGCACGAACACGCATGCAGTCCTACATCCGAGTAGATACTTCTATAATTCTCAGTTCGTCTTAACGACGCGCCTGATATACTCATTCCCGAATATATCCTCGATTTCTAAAACGTAGGTTCCGCTCGGTAGATGACGCATTGGAATCGTGCCACCCTGGTTCGCTTGAATGTATCCATCCCACAATTCTCTACCCAATATATCGTGCATAGTGATGTAGATACGATTCGTACGCTTTGATGTATAAAGAACTTGTAGATCACGATCACCATTGACAGGGTTCGGATAGAACACCATCAACTCCGCAGTATCCGGAAGAACGATCACAGTGTCCTTACCACCACCACCGTTTGTTGAGGTATCCTGAGATGCGTAGATCGCAGTGAACGTAGCATCTGATTCCGGCTTCAAGCCTCCACCTTCAACAGTTACACGGTTCTCTACTTGATCAAAGCTGCTCACCAGACTCACATCGTCGATATACCAGCCAATACCTCCTTCGAGTCCATCACTAACGAATCGGAAGCGGATATTGTGTTTGTTGCCGACATATGGAGTCAGGTCAACTACCGTTTGGATGAATCCGTTCGAATTTCCACTAAATGCAGCTCTTCCGCTGATTGCAGAAGCGGGATTGACTTCGATGTTGTTGTTATAACCATTGGTGATCATTTGGGGACCTAGATCACGCCATTGACCTCCATCCTCGATCTCAACCACTGCTCCATCCCAACCGTCTTCTGTTTCGAAATCGTGGTAAAACGACATAGCTGCATCCTGTATGCCTGTCAAGTCGACTTCCGTCTGCAGACTTCGATCACTCTCACTCGGCGGATCGCTGATGAACCAGCTGTATTCCCCGCTATTGGCCTTGAATTTGACTCGGGCCCATGCCCCTCCACCGTTCGTAGTTACACTAGTCCAATCGCCTTCGCCATCTTCCATGTCGTCATCGATGAGGATAGCTCCTCCAATTCCTTCTTTGACCACAGCTCGGTAACTGCAGACCAGGCTGTCTCCGGCGGAAATTGCGAGTGGTCCCAGTGTGAGTACTTGTCCATCAACTTGGAAGTTGCATGATGGATCTGAATCGAGGTAGACGGCCTCAGAACTCATAGTGTCACGGATCACCAGATCTGTGAAATCATCCGATCCGGATGTGCGAACTTTTAGTGTGAACTCAATAGTGTCGCCAGAAGTAGCCTCAGTTGGTCCAATTTTTTCTATC
>VMDK01000137.1 GCA_008080835.1 Sphingobacteriia bacterium
CCTCTTCAGAAGAGTCCTGACTTACGGTTCCGGAATCGCCTTGCCAGCCTTTGATGCTGAGCACGACGACTAGGATCACTGCCAATAATATCGCTATTAGCAGCGTGTGCTGTTTTCTCATGTCTCTACTCTAGCTACTGCCCCCGTGTGCGTTACAGTAATCGCTGTACCTTGTCGCTCTTCTTGACTTTCTCTACAAAGGTCTTCGCAGGTTTGAATTTAGGAACGAAGTGTTCCGGGATCGTGATCTGCGTGTTCCTTGAAATGTTTCGAGCCACTTTACGAGCTCTTTTCTTCAAAGTGAAACTTCCGAATCCTCTGAAGTAAACATTCTCCCCATCTGCAAGCGAATTCTTCACTACTTTGAAGAAAGCTTCTACTGTTTTCTGCACCTCAACTTTTTCAATACCCGTACGTTCAGCAATTTCGTTGATAACTTCTGCCTTAGTCATTGCTTGCGTTTATTTGTCCTGATTAATCGCTTAGTGCTGCACAATAATATAGGATTTTATGTTAAAAATCTATTTTTCAACACTTTATGTCAATGAGCGACGAAAATAACTTTGATAAACGACTGCTAAAATGGTATGAACGTACCAAACGGGATCTTCCATGGAGGAATACGCGTGATCCTTATCGCATTTGGTTATCGGAGATCATTTTGCAACAAACCCGTGTAGAACAAGGGCTCCCATACTATCGTCGATTCACAGAAAATTATCCTACGGTGCATGACCTGGCCAACGCTCCTGAGGATGAGGTCATGAAGCTGTGGGAAGGACTGGGTTACTATTCTAGGGCCAGAAACCTGCACTCCAGCGCAAAGTTGGTCAGCTCAACCATGTCGGGGGCGTTCCCGGATTCGTCTGAGCAATTGCAAGAACTTAAAGGCATTGGCCCTTACACTGCAAATGCCATTGCTTCTTTCGCATTTGACGAAGATGTAGCTGTTGTGGATGGAAACGTCCATCGAGTGCTTTCCAGGATCTTCAACGTCAGCACCCCGGTGAATTCAACAAAGGGCAAAGCTGAATTTCAAGCTCTTGCGAATAAACTCCTCCCTACGGGACATTCTGCGGAATTCAACCAGGCAATGATGGAATTCGGTGCCCTACAGTGCAAACCCGCTCCCGATTGCACCATTTGTCCATTTGCAGAAATGTGCGAAGCAAAAGCACAGGATAAAATATCTGAGTTACCGGTCAAAGAGCGAAAACAGGCCAAAAAGATGCGCTACTTGAACTACCTGATGATCCACAATGGTGAGCGAACACTATTGCAAAAACGAACGAATAAGGACATCTGGCAAAATCTTCATGAGTTCCTACTTCATGAATCCAGTTCAGAACCTGCAGGCATCGAGGAACTGATCACGAATATCAAACCCCTTCAAGGTCCCATCACATCGGACTTTAGCATCGACGATCGCTGGAGTTCCAAACACATTCTTTCGCATCAGATCCTGCATGTCAATGTTTGGATCGCACGTTCTCCACAGGCGTCCCTAGGTTCATCAAATGATGGTATATTTGAAGCGAGCCTCGACGATGTTGTGAACAAGTACGCCTTACCGGTTGTCCTGAAGCGATTCGTCGAAGAAAAGTACAAGGATATTGTCAGTCAATAAAGTCATACTAATCGGTAATCTGGGCGCTGACCCGGAGATCAAGCATTTGGAAGGAGACCGCTCAGTGGCGAACATGCGCCTAGCTACGAACGAGTCGTATACAGATCGTTCCGGTCAAAGAGTGGATCTCACCGAATGGCATCAACTGGAAGTTTGGGGCAAACAAGCCAAAGTTGCTGAGCAGTATTTGCGTAAAGGCTCCAAGATCTACGTGGAAGGTCGAATTCGAACCGAGAAGTGGCAAGATAGCGACGGCAACAATCGCTACACTACCCGAATTCGTGTCGACCGGTTCCAAATGCTCGATTCCAGAGAAGGTGGCAATCAAGGTCCCGATCAGTCGGGTTCTGGTCCTGATCATAGTGCGAGCAATGAGGCACACGACGATCTGCCCTTTTAATCGATCACACTTTGGAAGGAGAACCTGAACCTTTATATCTACTGTCGATCTTCCTGCAAGTAAGCGATCCGAATCTCAGCTTTCTGATCGGTGCAATAGTGGTCTCTGGCCTGCTTATGGTGTGCAGTGCGTTGTTCTCTGCTTCGGAGAACGCCTTCTTCAGCCTCTCCCCTAATGATGTATCCATTCTTGAAGAGGAATCGGGTAAGAATTCGAAAACAGCTCTTGAGCTGATCTCCATTCCCGACAAAACAACTGCGGCTAAAAGACTTCTGGCTGCTATATTGATCATGAATAACTTCATCAATATCTGCATCATCATCCTCTCGTCTCTGGGATTGGAAGAAGTCTGGAAATTGTTGGATCAGAAATATGCCGTTGAACTTGGAACCGCTTCGATCTTTTTGTTCGAGGTCGGACTGATCACCTTTCTCTTGGTGCTGTTCGGTGAAGTGATTCCCAAGATCTTTGCCACCCAGAACAATCTTGTGATCGTGCGCTTTATGGCAAGGCCACTCATGGCATGCAGAGTCATTCTTAAACCTTTGATCCTGGCTTTGACCCGTAGCACTTCGTTCTTCGATCGCTACGTAAAGCATACCCCGGACAACGTATCACTTGAGGAGCTTAATCAAGCCATTGAGATCGCATCGGAGGATGATAATATCGAAGAGAAGAACATCCTCAAGGGTATCGTGAATTTCGGGCACATCAGCGTGAAGCAGATCATGCGCTCCAGGATAGATGTTTGCGGACTGGACTTCAATATGCCAACCGGTGAGCTGTTCAAACAAGTGACTGAATGGGGATTCTCCCGTGTTCCGATCTACAGAGACTCTTTCGATACGATCGAGGGAATTGTGTATATCAAGGACCTCATACCTCTGATACGTGAGAAGCCTGACTACAAATGGCAAAGTCTAATACGCCCACCATTCTTCGTCCCTGAGAATAAAAAGATCGATGACCTCTTGGCAGAATTCCAGGAGAAGCGTATTCACATGGCCATCGTCGTTGATGAGTACGGAGGTTCTTCCGGTATTGTGACCATGGAAGACGTCCTTGAAGAGATCTTCGGGGAAATGGCTGATGAGTTTGATGAAGACGAGATCATCTATTCGAAACTGGACGACTACACCTACATATTTGAAGGCAAGGTGCTTCTAACTGACTTGGGAAGGATCTTCGATCTTCGAGGGGATCATTTTGACGAGGTCAAAGGAGATGCAGACACACTTGGCGGACTCATCATGGAGATCAGCCAGAGCATTCCATCGCGTGGTGATGAAGTACTTGCACCATCCTTCAGGTTTATTGTGGAATCCGCAGACCGACGCAGGATCAAACGCGTAAAGGTGATCCGAATGGAGGAAGAAAACGAATCAGAGGATAATGAAGAATGATCCTATTCGTTGAAAAAAGAGATGATCAAGCGAAGTAGTATTTCATCTATTCTGTCTTTTGCCATATCCAGCATCCTGGCAATTGGCTGCACCACATATACACCAAGACCTCATGGCTATCCGCGGTTTGATTTCCCGGAACGGTCATACAACACATTCAAAAGCGACGCGCCTTATTCTTTTGATATCCCAAAATATGCGGTCATGCAGAAAGATACCGATTCGAACACTGAACCTTATTGGTACAACTTGACCTTTCCTCGCTATGATGTGACCGTCCACCTGAGCTATAAGAGCTTCAATGGTCAAAAACAGCTAGACAGCTTAACTGAAGATGCTTACCACCTGGCCATGAAGCATGACGTAAAGGCGGAAGACATTCACGAAACAGAGATCCTGGATACTACAACCGGGAGCTATGGAGTACTTTATGATTTCTTCGGACAAACTGCCACCCCTTTCAATTTCTATATAACTGACGAGAAGCAACACTATTTACGCGGTGCGTTGTACTTCAATTCCGACAATAACAATGACTCGGTAGCGCCTGTTGTGAAATATTTGAAAGAGGATCTACTGCATCTGATCGAAACAGTAGAATGGCGATCTAGCGAACTCTGATCGTTCGTCCTACGCGCAACGTGGTCTTAGGTGTGATCCCATTCAAGCGACACAATGTGCCTACACTCGTGTGATACTTTCGACTTAAGCCCCAAAGTGAATCCCCGTAACGGATCTTGTGGTATTTGCGACCGTTGATCTCCTTGTATTCAGAGGTTCCGGGTAACATATACGCAAAATCGTCTTCGTCGATCTCGATGACCTCCGTTCTAAGTTTACCTTCTTCGAATGAAATGATCTGGTTCGGATTCAGGGCCTGTCCCATATAGCGCACTTCAAAATGCAAATGAGACCCTGTTGACCTTCCTGTATTCCCACCAAGACCGATCACATCACCGGCTCGAACAACTTGATTGACCTTCACCATTCGTTTCGACAAGTGACCATACAATGTTTCAACTCCGTTGTAGTGACGGATCACCACATAATGTCCAAAACCTCCGTAGTTGTATTTGGCAATTCGGATCACACCGTCAAATGCGGCACGAACACTGTCTCCTGTATTCAAGTCGATATCGACACCCTTATGCATGCGATACCATCTGAATCCAAAATCAGAGGTCATCGGACCATGGATAGGATGAACGTATTCACAATCCGTGCTGTCAACCAGCGAGAATGTCTTACATCCGGATACGTGATCACGGGAAAACTCGGGAACGTCAAGGTTCATCGAGTCCCAGGCTCCTTCATAGATATCAGAGCATGGGATAAAACTCATATCAAATACCGGTTGCTCCTCAACTGCGAGGGTGATATCTCCTTCACCTTCCGTATCGGACTGTTTCTCTATGGCTTTATCTTCATGGAATAAGGGCAGTGGCGCGGGATTGGCCATTGCAAGGGTTTGGGCACTGATCGGTGCCAAACCCAGGATATTTATCAATATAAGTCCTATTAACTTTCTCAAGTTCACCATTTTATCTTCGATCTCGTAGCATCACTAGCGCCATTTCCTTATCTAGGTCAAGCTGCGCTCGCAATTGCTCCGTAGTGTCGAATTTAAGCTCATCTCTCATTCTTTCAACGAAATTCAGGCGGAGTTGTTGTCCGTAAATATCCTCATCGAAATTAAATATGTTCACTTCAATAGACCAGTTGGCATCGTCAAATGTGGGATTTTCACCGATGTTCAGCATTCCTCCATACATTTTACCTGCGTGTTCCACCTCTACAGCATAGACACCATTACCCGGAATAAGCTTGAAAGAGTCACTAACCTTGATGTTTGCTGTAGGGTATCCCAGAGAATTCCCTCTTGCCTTTCCATGAACTACTTCTCCGTCCAGGGTAAAGTCCCTGCCAAGATATGTGCGAGCCATTTTTACCTCCCCGTCAAGTAAGGCTTTACGGATCTTACTCGACGAAACAGTGCTCTCCTGAATATCTTGTCGACTGATCTCCTCCACTTCGAAATTAAACGTCTCGCTCATAGCCAGGATATCTTCGATGGATCCTTCGCGATTGCGCCCGAATCTATGATCGTATCCGATAATGAATACCTTCATGTTCAATTGCTGCAGCAGGATGTCCCGGACATACTCTTCCGCTCTTACGCGGCTCAGTTCTTTGGTAAAGGGTAATACAACCACCTGATCCAGCCCCATGTCGCGCAGGATCTCAAAGCGTTCTTCGAGAGTAGTGATAAGACGCAATTGATTGTCGTCCGGAAACAGCACCAATCGGGGGTGAGGATAGAATGTCAACAATACAGACTCTCCTCCGATCTCCTTTGCCCGATTTATAATGCGTTTCAAGATCTTCTCATGGCCCAGATGAACGCCGTCAAAAGTACCCTGAGTGAGCACTACCGGCTTGTCGACATGAAATTCCTGGAGACTTCGAGAGATCTTCATTGAAAGGCGGCAAATATAACTTAGGAGGGAAACAGAGACTCCACGTGTGACGCAAAATCTCCAATGAGGCTGGCATCCTTCACGTGGTAATCACCGATCCTTTCCCTCCTGAGTGAAGCCAAATATGCTCCACATCCCAAATATACCCCAAGATCATTGGCAATAGTGCGGATGTAAGTGCCTTTGCTGCACACAATTCGGAAGCGTATGAGATCACTCTCCGGTCGTTCCCAGTGGAATTCGGACACCACCAAAGTTCTGGATTTGATCTGTATCTCTTCACCGCGTCGGGCCTTCTTATAAGCACGCTCTCCGTCTACTTTTACAGCCGAGTATACGGGTGGGATCTGTTCGATCTCACCTGTCAGTTTTTGAACGGCTACTTCCACATCTGCATTAGTGAGATCTAACTCCATTCCAGAGGGAATAACCTCTGTTTCAAGGTCATATGAAGCTGTTGTTGCACCAAGTCGGATCTCTCCGCTGTATTCCTTCTCCATCGCTTGAACTGAATTGATGGTTTTGGTTGCCTTTCCTGTGCAAACGATCAGCAATCCCGTTGCGAGTGGATCCAAAGTCCCTGCATGCCCTACCTTGCGCACTTTAGTGATCCCGCGCATTCTTTTGACCACGTCAAATGACGTCCACTCCAACTCCTTGTCGATCAGGATTACCTGACCATTCTGAAAATATTCCTGCCTCTCTGTCACGCCGCAAATTAAAAGCGTTCCACGAACTTTCCGACAGTGGTTCATATCCTTGAATCGAAGGATTTATCTTTGAGAATAAAAAAGGAGGCATTGGATGCAACCTTATGGCGTGAAGTCCGACTAAATGGGTAAACAGGGGCATTTGAGTGATGACAGAGAAGTGGTTAAAGCCTGTCTTGACGGCGATCAACGCGCCCAACGCTTATTATTCGAGCGTTACTCCGGGCGGATGCTGGGGATATGCTACCGCTACTGTTGCAATCGCGAAGATGCGAGCGATGCCATGCAACAGGGCTTTATCAAGGTGTTCAGACTTCTGCACAAATTCAACTTCAAATCCCGACTTGAGACCTGGATGACGCGTATTATGATCAATACCGCCATTGACCAATTCAAAAAAGGTTTGAAGTTCGAATTGTATGAAGATGCACAGAAGGTGAGCTCACTGGGACAAGAGGATCATGACTTCATTGAATTTGATGAAGAGACAGAGGTTAAAGAATCAGACATACTGGAGGTGATCGCAGAACTTCCCGATGGATATCGTGTTGTGTTCAATTTGTATGCGATCGATGGGGCGTCCCATCGCGAGATCGCGGCACACCTCGGTATCAGTGAAGGGACTTCCAAGAGTCAACTGGCACGCGCGCGCAAGCTGCTCCAGAAATTGTTAAAAGAACGAGGGATCATTGGCTAAGAGGAAACAACATATCGACGAATTCTTCCGCGACCGAATAGGTGGTATTGAAATGCCTGCAACAGAGGGCGACTTCAATGCTATCATGGACGGTTTGGGTAGTGCTCGTGGTAAAAGACGCGGGCTATGGTGGATGCTGGCAGGTGTTGCTCTCGTAGGGATCCTGGCTTCCTGGTTGTTGCTCAGGAATACCGAAGAGTCTAACCCTGTATCCCTTCAAACTGAGCAAACACACGATCGGATAATTGAGTCACAAAGTTCTCCATCAGCAATCAAGCTGAGCGAAGAGCCGGAGAATATTACACGATCTGAGAGCGATCAGGATGAGGAAGGTGATAACGAAAGAGCGTATCAAGAAAGAGCCCAGCAGGACTTCGGATCGCCTAAAGTTACGGAAGCCAATGTTCAACAGTCGCCAGACGAGGTCAACAGAAATAGCGAAAGGGCAAATAGCACTGCGACCGGAGAGCAAGGTGTCGTTCCGAATGAACCATCTGGTTTCAGTCCTGTGGTTGAGATAGTGGAGCAAGAGCAAGAGCAAGAGCAAGAGCAAGAGCAAGAGCAAGAGCAAGAGCAAGAGCAAG
>VMDK01000082.1 GCA_008080835.1 Sphingobacteriia bacterium
TCGGCGGCGAAAACGAGCCCGGTGGTGGTCGCGCCTCGGGCTCAGATGCGTGGAAGCGCTATATGCGTCGCCAAACCAATACCGTGAATTACGGCAAGACCATGCCGTTGGCTCAAGGGATCAAATTCGACATTTGATCGTTTCGATTGATGTTGTTCAAGATGAAAGGAATCCTACTGCGCTCGATAATATTTGCATCGGCCTTCTGGCTGACCATTCCTGCTCATTCTCAGGAAAGGAAATGGTCTTATGGAGTAACTCCTGAACTCAATATCAACTCCATTCGAGGGAAAGATATTCGTGATTCGTTTTCGAACAAAGCGGGATTTGGGGCATCCCTGCTCCTCGAGCGTCATTTTGCTAAGTGGTCGGCAGGTGCAGGTCTGGCTTACACCCAAAACAGGATCTACCATGAGAGTCAGGAACTCACACGTGTATACGATAATGCAGAGCTTCGACTCAATTTCATTAAACCGTTCAAAGGTGAAAGTAAAACGTCGTTGCGTCTTGGTTTGACACCTTCGTATACTTTGAATGGTACTGTGCTTGCGTTGGATGGCTCCAAGAGCACGGGAGTTTCACGCGCGGACCTTCCTTTGGATTTTCAGTTTGATATGGGAGTTTATGCCGGGTTCGATTTCCGAGTGAGCGATGCAGTCAACCTGCAAGTTGGATACACGGAATTCGTCCGCTCGGTTCAAAAGGATAAAGACATCACTGGTCGAGGGGATGCATTTCGATTTGGACTTCAGATTCGCTTGAATGATCTCAGAAAAGAGCGACCTGAGCCAGTTTGGATCTATGACGAGATCAAAAAGGTCAAAGATGGAGGTGTGGTTTTTGTTCTACCGGTCAAAGCCACACTGAAAGAAGAGAACAAAGACGCAGCGGAGATATTGTCAAACATTGCCACGATGGTCGATTCGCATTTCCGGTTCGCCCAACATTTTTTCGTCCCTGATACCTGTCTTGGAGGATTCCTGAACCATCCCGGAATGTGCCTCACCGACAAAGACCTTAATCCGATCAATGTCTTCTATTTTCCGGAAGATCACTATGTGGTGAGGATCGGTGAAGGTGTACTCACGGAGTTTGAAGATACTCGTCGCGGTGTGTTCATGTACCGCAGCGACATGAATCTGATCCCTGAGCCATTCCCGTCTTATATACCGTTGGGAAGCTTCTCCGGTGAGCTTTCGAATCCTACGGTTGTCAGGCAGTTGGTGAAACAATTCAACAATGAATTACAATCACTGGAAAATCAACGGATAGCCCGTTTGAAAGGCGTTGAATTCTGATCAAAGATCTTTGGTCAGACCTTGAACGACCTTGTAGCCATGGAAGAATTCCTTGGCAACTATTCGCATAAAGGTGTAAACCGGCACTGCCAGAACCATTCCACCAATTCCGGCCAACGTTCCTGCTATCATGATCACCAGGAAGATCTCCAACGGATGAGCATACACACTCTTGGAGAAAATAACGGGCTGCAACACGAAGTTGTCGGTCAGCTGCGCAGTTGCGAATACAGCCAACATTTGCAATAACAGAGGTAAGAGTTCCGTGGTGACTTCCAGGTCTACATTCGACAGAAGGCCAAGACTAATGCCAATGGTCCCACCAATGATCGGGCCGAGATAGGGAATAATATTGATGATTCCTGCGATAACTCCTATGAGAAGTGAATTCGGTATCCCAACTATGGTAAGTCCAACACTGACGATGGTAGCTATTATGCTGACTTGAAGTGCAATACCGAGGAAATATCGGGAAAGCAGGTCCTTGGTCTCTCCTAGTATACGATGGATCTTGTCAAGGTATTGATCAGGGGTGACCGCATTCACGATATTGTTAACGATATCGCGGTCCTTCAATAAGAAGAACGTGATGAATATAACACTGAATACAGCAACGAGCAAGTTCCCCATGGAGCTGAACACCTGTCCGATCACATCACCAAGGATCCCAACATCGAATTTCTCCGCAGCTGTCTCGCGGATCGTATCCTTGTCCATTCCTTCGATGTTCATCTTATCCGCCCAGGCTTCTACCTTGCTAAGTGGTTCTTCAAAAGCTACCATGAGCTTCTCCACATCAAGCGATGCGATGATGTTGATCTGGTTGTTGAGGATAGGAATGAATATGCGGAAGAGCAGGCTGATTATGGCGATGAAGGACAACAAGGTCATCAGTGCCATAGTCCAATTTGGAAGATCATACTTGCCTATACGGATCCTGGAATAAAGTCGCATCAAAGGCCGACCCATCAATGCCAGTACAATGGAGATCCCAAAGTAGATGCCTATCTGACGAACTTGCCATAGCATCCATACCAGTAGTACAATGGCCAGGATTCCGAGAATGAACTTAGTGATCTGATTGATTTTGAGCATTTGATGTGCAATTTAAGAAGTTGTAGCCAAGTGTGTGGCAAGAACTTGTTCACCGTCAGATGTCCTCGCACAACTCCACGAGCATACCATTTGCACTGCGCGGATGTATGAAAACGATCTTTTTTCCATCGGCTCCTGCCTTGGGCACATCACTAATGAATTCGAATCCCTCCTTTTTCAAGCGCTCGATCTCGGCTTCAATTCCCTTGACGGACAATGCGATATGATGAATCCCTTCCTTACGCTTTTCAAGATACTTTGCAATAGCGCTCTGTTCAGTCGTAGCTTCGAGCAACTCAACCTTACTTTCCCCAAGCTGGTAAAAGACGGTTCGAACTCCTTCGCTGTCGACAACCTCCTCTTTATACGCAGAGCTGTTCAGCAATTTGTCAAAGACCTGCTTCGACTGTTCCACGTCTTTGACGGCTATGCCTAAATGTTCAATTTTTTCTATCATGACCGGAGGCTCAAAGGTAGTGTTTCAGCGCGTTATCGCGGCTTTGCGAATGGCTTGAGATTTCTGGGAACTTTTTATCTGTACTGACGTTATATTTGCAGTATAGAATTAATCTAAATAAAAACAACTATGGTATCCTTGCCAATATATCTTGACAACAACGCGACGACCCGCATGGATCCTCGCGTTTTGGAGGCTATGTTGCCATACTTTACCGAGCACTTCGGAAACGCGGCCAGTCGTAACCACCCATTCGGATGGCAGGCGGAAGAAGCCGTGGACTGCGCACGTGAGCAAGTAGCGTCTCTGATCGGAGCCAATCCGAAGGAGATCATTTTCACATCAGGCGCGACTGAATCAGACAACCTTGCGATCAAAGGTGTGTATGAGATGTATGCTCGTAAAGGAAACCATATCATCACTGTCAATACGGAGCACAAAGCAGTGCTCGACGCGTGCAAGCATGTAATGAAACTCGGTGGAAGCGTAACTTATCTCGAGCCGAATTGCGAGGGATTGATCGACCTGGCGGAGCTTGAAGCAGCTATCACTGACAAGACTGTCTTGATCTCAGTGATGTACGCCAACAACGAGATCGGAGTGATCCAACCCATCAAAGAGATCGGTGCGATCGCTCGCAAGCACAACGTGGTATTCCATTCGGATGCGACTCAGGCAGTTGGAAAAGTGCCGGTGAACGTGGATGAGGACAATATCGACCTGTTGTCGATGACTGCACATAAAATGTACGGACCAAAAGGAATCGGTGCTTTGTATGTGCGTCGTAGAAATCCTCGTATCAAGGTTACCGCGCAGATCGACGGTGGTGGACATGAGCGCGGAATGCGTTCCGGAACACTGAACGTACCTGGTATCGTAGGATTTGGGAAAGCCTGCGAGATCTGTAAAGAAGAACTCTCCGGAGAAATGGAGCGCTTGGCAGAATTGCGCGACCACCTGGAGTGCGAATTGCTCAAAGTAGAAGAATCTTACGTGAACGGAAGCACGGCACATCGTTTGCCCGGTGTGACCAACATTTCATTCAAATATGTAGAAGGTGAAGGACTGATGATGGGCGTGAAAGACCTGGCGGTTTCGTCCGGTTCGGCATGTACATCGGCATCATTGGAACCAAGTTATGTGTTGAAAAACCTCGGTCTGGATGATGAGTTGGCGCATTCGTCACTTCGCTTCGGATTGAGTCGTTATACCACGAAAGAAGAGATCGATTACGCCATCACACACGTAACGGATGCAGTGAATCGTCTACGCGACATGAGCCCGCTTTGGGAGATGTTCAAGGAGGGAATTGACCTGAAATCAGTAGAGTGGCAGGAGCATTGATCATTTGATAAACACAGAGAAAAATCGTATATTAATAAAGCTATGGCATATTCAGAAAAAGTAAACGACCACTACACCAACCCAAGAAACATCGGGACTTTGAACAAAGAAGCCGATAACGTTGGAACGGGATTGGTTGGTGCACCTGAGTGTGGTGATGTCATGCGACTTCAGATCGCCGTGAACGGAGAGACCGGCATGATCGAAGATGCGAAATTCAAAACCTTCGGATGCGGTTCTGCGATCGCATCGTCTTCACTCGCTACCGAGTGGTTGAAAGGCAAAACAGTCGACCAGGCATTGGAGATCGACAATATGGATATCGTTGAGGAGCTTTCGCTTCCACCGGTGAAGATCCACTGTTCTGTATTAGCAGAAGATGCCATCAAATCGGCGATCAACGACTATCGCAAGAAGCAGGGACTGGAAGAAATCGCCTAAGCTATGATCACGATAACTGAACCGGCAATTAAAAAACTGAACGAACTGCGTGTAGAAGAAGGAGTGGATCAAAACTACTTCATCCGCGTATCTGTGGTCGGTGGCGGATGTAGTGGGCTGAGCTACAAACTCGATTTCGACAACGAGGATAAAGAAGGAGATCAGGTCTTCGAGTCAAATGGTGAAAAGATCGTTTGCGACATGAAGAGCTTCCTCTACCTCTGTGGAACGGAGTTGGACTTTTCGGACGGATTGAACGGACGCGGTTTCAACTTCATCAACCCGAATGCCACAAGAACGTGTGGTTGCGGGGAGAGTTTCGCCGTATAGCGAACTCCTTACTCATCCACCTTACCCAACATTTGGTAAGGTATTTTCACTTTTAAACTTTGGCCTATCGTTTCAAACAGGATAAGGAAGATGTCTTCTTTGTCTTTTCGCATGAGTATCCCGGTTTGGCCCCGAATCGGACCTTCTTTCACGATCACTTTCTCTCCCAGATCATAATCCGATGGCATCGGTATGTTCTCCGCGTAGTACCCCGATGACTCAATGGTGCGTATGATCTCTATTTCTTTGTCCGTGACCACTGCCAGTTCACGCGAGAACTTCAGATAATTGACCACACCCGGTATGGTGATCACATCGTCGTACTGCGCTGCTGTCGGACGTACAAACAAGTATCCCGGGAACATCGGAAAATCAACGAACTTCTTGCGGTCGCTCCATTGACGCAGCAAGCGAACCAACGGCAAGTAATTCTCCACTTTTCTTTTGGTCAGATACGCAGACACTTTCTTCTCCTGACGGGAAGAAACATATACGACCAACCACTTATCTCCACCTTCCATTTTCCGTATCGATTTCCGACTACAAATAAACCCGAAATCGGGGCTCTTCAAAACTCAATTTCAGTATCAGAACCCTGATCTGACAAAATCCCCCACCAATTTTTACATTTCTATCGTGCTGATTTAGTGGCTATTAACGCTACTGTGGACAGAATATGTGTAATTTGGTGGGAGAAAGTGGGAAAATATGGGGGATTGTTTTCTAATTTTACCTCTTTGATAGCTACAAGCTCTATATAATGCCGCAGTACATCGGAGAATACAGTTGCAAATTGGACGACAAAGGCAGGGTCATTATCCCGGCCGGCTTGAAGAAGCAGTTGCCCAAAGACCAGGCGAAAGCGCTGGTCGTCAACCGTGGCTTCGACAAATGCCTCACGCTGTTCACCAAAAAGGATTGGATGGAAGAGACCAAGAAGCTGAGCGGACTGAACGAATTCAATCGAAAAGACCGTCGCTTCATGCGTTTGTTCAACAGTGGCGCGACTGAAGTCAGTATGGACAGCGCTTCGAGGATCCTGATCCCCAAGAAACTTGCCGAGTATGCGGAGATAGGAACCGAAGCTGTCTTTTATGCATATGGAAATAAGATCGAGATCTGGTCCCGAGCGAATTACGACGAACAGATGGAGATGGATCCCGATGAATTCTCAGACCTGGCTGAAGATGTAATGGGGGCACCCGATAATGATGACCACTGATTACCACATATCCGTCATGCTCAATGAGTGCATCGACGCACTCAACATCTCTCCCGACGGGTTTTATGTGGACGCCACCTACGGCGGCGGTGGGCACAGTGCCGCTATACTTGACAAACTCAATTCAGGAAAATTATACGCATTCGATCAGGATGAAGATGTGCATGATCGTGTTCCTGACGACGAAAGACTGGTTTTTATTGACCATAACTTTCAATATATCAAAAACTTTCTGAAATTTTATGATGCTATTCCGGTGGATGGCATCCTTGCCGACCTAGGAGTATCGTCGCATCAATTTGACACGGCGGAGCGCGGATTTTCCTTCCGATTTGATGCCGACCTCGACATGCGGATGAATCAGGATCAAGACCTCACCGCAAAGGATGTGGTCAACTCCTATTCAGAACAGGACCTCACCAATATCCTGAAACAATATGGTGAGTTCCGAAGAGCTTACCCTCTTGCCAAAAAGATCGTTCAAAGGCGACAATCAGCTGCGATCAATACGACGGCTGAGCTCAAAGAGATCGCCACCCCTTTTCTCGAACGCAACCACCATAGCAAAGGGCTCGCCCAGATCTTCCAAGCCATTCGAATTGAAGTCAACGCAGAGATGAAAGCTCTCGAAGAATTTCTACTCGGTGCCGTAGATGTCCTCAAGCCAGGTGGCCGATTGGTGGTCATGACCTACCACAGCCTGGAAGACAGACTGGTTAAGAATCTCATACTCAAAGGCAGTCTGACCGGTGAAGTCGAAAAAGACCTCTACGGCAATGTGATCAAACCGCTCGAAGCCGTCCAAAGAAAACCCATCCTGGCTTCAGATGAAGAAATGGAATCGAACCCGCGTGCACGAAGCGCCAAACTCCGAATTGCTGAGAAGATCTGATGAGCGAAGAACAGAACATATCGAAACGCGAGAGCGAAATGCTCAACGATACCGATCGTGGATTCTGGACCTTGTTCCGACTGATGGGGCTTGTTGCGTTCATCACTTTCCTCACGATCCCATACATCTACAACGCGCACCGCGCAGAGAACAAGATACGCAAACAAGAAAAGCTCAAAGAACGCAACGAAGAACTGCGCTCAGAATACATCACGCTCAAATCCGAAGTGATCGGACAACACAAGCAATCTGATGTGGCACGGCAACTAGAACCGCGCGGCCTCAAAGAACTATCTGAAGCTCCAATTGACCTGAACAACTCAGACGAATGAACCTGCGCAAAGACATATTGTGGAGAGTTCTCCTTAGCATGTCGCTTCTGGCGCTCTTCGGTGCCATGGTCATCTATTTCATCTTTCGAATTCAATTCATCGAAGGTGCGAAGTGGAGAGCCCTGTCTGATAGTTTGACGGTGAAAACCCAAGAGATCCCTGCAGTCAGAGGTAGCATATACGCCGATCACTCTGAGTTGCTCGCGACTTCCCTCCCGATCTACAAGGTGAGTCTGGATATGCACGTGATCGCCAGTCGGCATCGCGATTCCTTCACCAGATACATCCCTTATCTGGCGAAGAACATGAGCCAATCCTTCGGCAACCGAAGCGATGCCGACTTTGAGCGTATGCTTCGGCGCGGATACAACAACCGCGATCGCTATTTGCTCCTCACTCGAAACGCCAGTTTCATCAATATCAAGGAA
>VMDK01000011.1 GCA_008080835.1 Sphingobacteriia bacterium
TCGGGAGCCATGGCTCAAACATCATTTGTTCGAACCATAGGTGGTACCAAAAAGGAGAACAACTACGCGATCAAGCGAACTCCGGAAGGAGGATACATTACCGCAGGGTATACCGAGTCCTACGGAACCGGTAAAAAGGATGCACTCCTGGTCAAAACAGATGGTTTGGGCCAGATCCTTTGGTCAAAAGCATACGGAGGTTCCGGTGACGACGTTGCCTGGGACGTGACTGTGGCTACTGATTCAGGCTATGTATTCGTGGGAACTACCAATAGCAATTCCAGCTCAAATGCTAACGCGCTTATCGTCAAGACTGACAAGGATGGAGTCGTTGATTGGTCATTGGTTTTAGACAACGATAGCGTGGAAGATGCGTATAAAGTGATCACAAGCGCCAAAGGAGACTTCTTCCTCACAGGTTTTGTCCGCACGGACACCACCGGTGACGATGCATTTCTGGCACGGGTCACGAGCAGCGGATCGCTTTCCTGGTACAAGCACTACGGTAGCCCGGGTTCAGAAGAAGGGTACAGCCTTGCGGAAGATAAAAATGGAAATATCATCTTCTGTGGAGTCACCACATACGACAGTATCACAAATGGTGGAACCAGTGGAAGCAGTGGTAACGCGGATATTTTCATCGGTAAAGTGACCGATAAGGGAGATCTGAGTTTCATGAAGACTTATGGTACGACCGAGAGTGAATACGGATGGGATATCACAGTCAATGGCGACATCTATGGTGTTACCGGATGGGTTGACATGGGTGGTGGTGACAGAGACCTGGTGGTCTACCTTACGGACACAGCCAGTAAACTGACATCTGCGCAACAGTACGGCGGATTTGGCGACGACAGAGCATTCAATATCCTGCCACGTACCTCTTCAAAGTTCGCTATCACAGGATACTCTATTTCAAATGGTGACCGCGACGCATTCCTGCTCACGGTTGATGATCAGCTGAGAACTGAGAACCTTGGGTTCTTTGGAAACACAGGAACCGATGGACACTGGCCAACGGATGTGGTTCAAAACGGAGATGGTGGTTACACCGTGCTTACGACGTCCAATTCGTATAATTCTTCCAGTGATGACGACTGGATGCTCATAAGAGCAAATAACCAGGCAGTGAGTGACTGTGAGAGTAGAGTGGACATTTTCAATGAAGCCCCTGTTTCAAACACGAGTTCAACCAATTTCGGGGTTGTAAACAATTTGTTCGACAACTCGAAGGTCTCGGTTAAAACAACAAATATTTCTTCGATCACGGACTCCACAATTTGCTGTAAGCTTAAGGCCAATGTGAGCCGCGCTTCTTATAGTGTTTGTGAAGGAGAACCAATCAGTCTGGGAGGTGGTGCAATTGCAGGTTACACATACACTTGGAGCGCCAGCAATAGCAACTTCAAAAGTTCCGATGCGAACCCAAGGATCTTCGCGTCGCAGGATGATACCTACAAGTTGGTTGTAACCGCGAAAGACTCAAAGTGTAAGTCGGACTCGGCAACGGTACGAGTGTCCGTAGTTCAGAAACGTGATATCGGATTTGTCACCGACACAGCTTTCTGCGATGGTGAAAGTGCTTACATCAAGATCTATGGCGGATTGGCTAGCTATAGCTGGTCCGGAACCCATATCAGTTCAAGTGATTCGTTCATTACGGTCTCTAAGTCCGATACAGTTGTTTTCAACGGACTGGATCAAAACAGCTGTCTGTATCAAGACACCCTGATTGTCAACGTGAATGAACTACCTGTTTTCAGCTTGGGAGCGGATACCACAATTTGTGAGAACAGTCCGATCATCCTTCGCGGTCCGGATAACATGGCTTCCTATTCCTGGAATAATGGAGAAGGCACCAATCAAACATTTACAACGAATAAGGAACAAACACATACCCTGGACGTAGTGGACAAGAACGGGTGTGAAGCAAGTGATGATCTTCGATTGCTGATCAATCCGGCTTCTTCATTCTCTTTAGGCCCAGATACGAGTTTTTGCGAGGGAGGATCTTACATGATAGTTGGTCCCGGTGCCCTTGGAGGATACATCTGGAATGATACCGCATCGACTTTGCAGAACCTCACAGTTACGCAACCTGGAACATATCACCTCACAGCGTTCAATAGTTTCAACTGCCCTGCAAGTGACACGGTTACACTTACCTGGAGAGATCGTCCGATGATCGACCTTGGTGATGATGTGGACATTTGTCAGGGAGAGCAGATCTATCTGGACGGACCGGATGATATGCTGTCTTATCTGTGGCAGAACGGAAGTGGCGACGACTCATTGCTCGTCGGATTTGGAGGTAACTACATCCTCGAGATCACAGATTCCTTCGGATGTAAGAATGTGGACTCCGTGCTTGTGACGCTGCACGACAATCCGGTGATCACACTCGGGAACGACACCACTATCTGTAACACCGATCAACTCGTTCTGGATCCGGGTAGTGGCTTCAGCAGCTATGATTGGTCAACCGGTGTGAATTCACAGACGCTCACTGTTGCCGATGAAGGAAATTATAGTGTTACAGTAACTGATGGATTTGGTTGTGAAGGAAACGCAAGCATCCGAGTAGACACAATGGATTGTACAGGTTCGATCCGGGATCTCGGATTCGAAGCATTCAAGTATTACCCTTCGCCGGTGAGATCTATCCTCAATCTAGAAATGGTAGTGCTCGAGGCAGGGGAACTTCATTGTACTGTGATCGACCTTTCAGGGCGTGTAGCTTTCAAACAAGACCTGCAACTGTACTCAGGAACGAACATGCGAAGTCTGGACCTTTCAGCATTGCCTTCGGGTATGTATGTCCTACAGCTTCAAAATATGCGCTCAACAAGTTCGTTGAGAATAATGATCGAGTAGAATACGATGTCGATTAGGGCCAGAGGACTTAGCAAGAAATACGGAACTCAAACAGCTGTTAACGCCATCGACTTCTCCATTAATACAGGAGAAGTCGTTGGTTTTTTAGGCCCAAATGGCGCGGGTAAGAGCACGACCATGCGAATGCTTACCTGCTACCTTCCGCCATCTTCAGGTGACGCAGAAGTTCAAGGTTTGAACGTTTTGAATTCTCCGGAGAAGGTAAAAAGACTCGTAGGGTACTTACCTGAACATAACCCACTATACCCGGAGATGTATGTTCGGGAATATCTGCACTTTGTGGCTGATCTGAGTGGTTGGAAAGGAGACCGAAAGAAGCGTGTAGAAGAGATCGTCGATCTCACCGGACTTCGTCGCGAAGTGAACAAACGCATCCAACAGCTTTCTAAGGGATACCGTCAACGCGTAGGACTTGCGCAAGCCTTGATCCACGATCCTCAAGTACTGATCCTGGATGAACCAACTTCAGGGTTAGACCCAAATCAGGTCGTCGAAATACGAAAGCTGATCACCGAGATCGGAAAAGACAAGACGGTCTTGCTTTCTACGCACATCATGCAGGAAGTGGAAGCCATGTGCGATCGGGTGGTGATCATTGATCGAGGAAACATCGTGGCGGACAGCAATCTCGAGGAGCTGCAGAAAGAATATGGAGGGAATGCACATTTCGTGCGTTTCAAGAAACAAATCGACGCCCAGCAACTCGTAGAGATTGAGGGAGTTGAGTCGACGGAGAGCGTGGGTAAGGGAGAATATCGTCTTCGTCATTCCATACCCGGTGACATCGAAGAGAAACTCTTTGCCTGGGCAGTGGAACACAACAATGTTTTACTCGAACAGAGAGCTGAAAAGCAAAACCTCGAACAGATCTTCCGAACTTTGACCAACGGAAACAATGGGTAGCATTTTTCGCAAGGAAATACGGTCATATTTGAGTTCGCTCATCGCCTATATCACCATAGTGGTGTTCTTGTTGGCTATTGGGTTGTTCATGTGGGTATACCCCGACACAAATGCCCTTGATTACGGCTATGCGTCTTTGGAGACGCTCTTCACTATGGCGCCGTGGGTTTTCATTTTCCTCATTAGCGCACTGTGTATGCGCACATTTGCTGAAGAGCGCAAAGCTCGAACGATTGAGTTGCTGGCGACGCATCCGGTTTCGGAATGGCAGATCATTCTTGGCAAATTCTTCGCCGCATGGGTGATCGTATTATTTGCGATCCTTCCTACACTTTTGTACTTCTTCACGATCGACAAGCTGGGATCACCTCCCGGAAATATAGACGCCGGAGCCACCTGGGGATCCTATCTTGGGTTGTTATTCCTGGGAGGTTGTTATGTAAGTATAGGGCTGTTTGCCTCTTCCCTGACCGACAACCAGATCGTCGCATTCATTCTGTCGATCTTCCTTTGCTTTTTCTTCTTCTCAGCTTTTGTCCAGATCAGCAAATTCGAGTTCTGGTCGGCACAGAGTGGCATGGTCGAATGGATCGGTATCAGTTACCACTACGACTCTATCAGTCGCGGTGTGATCGACACGCGAGACCTGATATATTTTGCCAGTTTCATGGCCGTTTTTCTCGGTTTTACCAAGTATCAGTTTTCACGTAGGACATGGTAAGAAAGAAGCAGATACTAATTGGAGGCCTATACAACTTCCTGATCTTACTATTGGCAGTAGTGGCAGTGAACCTATTCTCTGAGCAGTTCTACGACCGTATTGACCTGACCAAAGAAGGGCGCTTCACCTTGTCGAACACATCTAGGGAACTCGCCAAGGAGCTCGATGATGCGGTCTACTTTCACATCTTTTTGGAAGGAGATTTTCCCTCCGAATATCGTCGTTTGAAGAAGGCCACCAAGGACATGCTCAATGAATTTCGTCGCCTTTCCGGGAACGAAGTGGAATATAAGTTTGAGGACATGCTCAGCGGCAAGGATGTACAGGAGAAGGAGGATATTCTGCGACAACTCAGCAGCAAAGGGCTACTTGTCACTCAGCCGGAGATGGATGTAGATGAAATAGCCGGAGAGAAGTATATCATCCCCGGCGGACTGGTTTTCTATAAAGGGAAAGAATATCCTATCAACCTGTTGAAGCAGGAATATGGAAAAAGCCCCGAAGAGATCATCAATGGAAGCATAGAACTGCTGGAGTATGAGATAGCAAATGTCTTGAGGAAGTGTATTTCGGGCAAAACCGCAATGATCGGATTTGCCGAAGGGCACGGTGAGCTCGGCGTGATGGCGATCGCTGATATCGTGCGCAGTCTGGAGGAATATTATACAGTTCATCGAGTTAATCTCAACCTGCTGGATACAGCCACAACGCGACCCTTTTGGGACGAGATAGCCAGAGATACGGCCAATAGCGGAGCCGTTCTGTTCAATGGACTGTTGAGCGGGATGTTGGAGTATGATGCAATAGTAGTTGCCAAACCCACCATCGAGTTCATGGAAGAGGAATTACTGTTGCTCGACCAGTATGTGATGAACGGGGGGAAGCTCGTGTGGTTGGTGGACCCAATGGTCGCCGAGATGGACAGTTTGGACGCGAACTCAGGCACCTTCGTCGCCTTCGATAGGCAGATCAACCTTGACGACATGTTGTTCCGATATGGCGTTCGCCTGAATCCCGACTTGATCGAGGACCTCAATTGCCATGGTATTCCCGTGATCAATAGACGGGGAGGTTCGAGACCCGGCTTCCAGCCATGGATATTCTACCCGCTTGCGGCCATGGATTCGGAGCATCCGATCGTGCGCAATCTCGACAACATGTGGCTTCGTTTTGCCAGCAGCATCGATACACTCGGACGAGGAAATAAGAAGACGGTTCTGCTCCATACAGGTGAGAACAGTCGGACTATGCCAAACCCCGTTCGAGTATCCTTGAACCTGCTTGCGGAACGTCCGGCTCCTGAACTGTTCAGGCAAAAGAACATTCCCATGGGAGTATTGCTTGAAGGGAAATTCACAAGTCCTTTTGCGAAGCGAAGAGCTGTAAAACGCAATGCACCGGTCCAACTCAAAGACACGATCAACGACAATGCAATGATCGTCATAGCTGATGGCGACTTTGTGCGCAACCAAGTAAATCCCGAACGAGGGCAGATCTATCCTCTGGGATATGACAGATATGCAAGTCAGGCATTCGGTCAACCTATCCAATTCGCAAACAAGAACTTCTTCATCAATTGCATCGATTATTTGTGTGATAAGAGTGGACTCATCGATGTGAGAACCAAGAAAGTGGAGCTGCGTTTACTCGACAAGGTCAAGGTCAAAAAGGAACGTCTGAAGTGGCAATTGGTCAATATGGTATTGCCTATTGTCCTGATCTTAGTATTCGGAATAGGAAATGGCGTATACCGAAGAAGGAAGTACGTTCGTTAAATAGATTTGCCGTAGATACGCGTTTACCTTATCTTCATACGGCTATATTAAATCGAAACCTCGCCGTTATGAAAAAGATCTTTGTACTACTCGCTCTGCTGTTGCCATTTCTCACGTATTCTCAAGTCGGAACTGAATGGGAAGAAGAGGAAGCTGCTGAAGAGGAGGAGCTATTACTGGAACGAGCACTAATAAGGAAAGATATTGAGGAAGCCCCGATGTTGGACGAGCCTGTCGAGGATGTAGAGGAGTTCGACGTCGAATATGTGGATGATGATGTCATGCAGGACGTCGAAACCCATGAATTTCCTGAGGCTTTGATGAACCACCCATTCATCCGTTATCAGCACAAAGTGAATTCCCCAAATGAGGCAGAAGCCTATCCATGGATCTCTGCAAATGGTCTCACACTATATTTCATCAAAGGTCACAGCATATTCTTTTCGGAGAGAAAGTCGAGATATGAAGATTTTAATAAACCCAAAGAGTTGGACATAAGTGAAGGGAGTGTTACATCGTGCTGGCTTACAAATGACGAATTAAACCTGTACACCACTTCGTATTCATCATCAGATCCTGTTGTGAAGAAGTATTCCCGCGCCACTTTGAATGACCGATTCCAGTATCAGGATCAGCTCGTATTCGCGGATGACGAGGTTGAGGGTTTCACCAGTGCGATCAGCTTCACACCGGATATGAAAATGGCTTTGATGTACAATAACCCGAATGACGACGACCGATCTTTGGTCATATTCGACGTCTTGATCGACGGTCGACTTCAGTTTCGCGATCGTTTCAGGTTGCCCAGTGGATCAACGGGAGTAGGTCAGCTGAGCAAAGATGGAGGGACTGTCTATTTCACAGATGAGCATTCTGCATACCACAAAGTCATTTACAAGATCCCCTTGGTGGATATTGGAAAATCCGAGCAACGAATCGAGAAAGTTCTGGAGCTCAAAGGTGTGCGCATTGGCAAACCATGTTTGACCTATGATGAGACCTATATGGTATTCAATGCATCAGCAAATGATGTATGGCAGGACAACGAGATCATGGTGGTTGACCTCAACAACCTGGAATTCATTGAGCAGGACAGCACCTTATTCGATCTGGGATTGGAAGAAGAGATCGCCGAGGAAGGTTGGACGGTCTATCCACCACTCTCTGCAATTCCGGAAGCAGAAGCGGCTGTGGAACAGATCAACCCGACAGATGCTGTTTCTCAGGAAACAGAGAAAGAAAAGCAACGAGAGGCCATGGCTAATGTCGATGCAAGTAGCTTTATGCTTAACGTAAATAAGATCTATCCGAACCCGACTAAAGGAAAGGTAACAGTCGAATACCATGTTCCTGTGAATGCGGCATATGCTGAGCTCATAATCAACGACATGTCCGGAAGGGAGATCTATCGCAAAAATGTAGGCAAATGGAGCTCTACCTATGAAGTGAACCTCAAGGAACTGGGTATCCTTGAAGGATACTACGTGTTCTTTGTGAAAACAGAATTGGGGGCCTCTGAC
>VMDK01000100.1 GCA_008080835.1 Sphingobacteriia bacterium
GAATTATGCGTTGGACACGGCGTCCCACGTGGCGCCGACCGCCATCACCGTTTATATCCCGGGGGAAAGTGGAGTTGGTAAGGAATCATTCTCCAAGATCATTCATCAACTCAGCAATCGAAAGCACGGACCATTCATAGCCATTAATTGCGGAGCCATACCGGAAGGAACGATCAACTCGGAGCTATTTGGCCATGAGAAAGGTGCCTTCACCGGGGCGATTGATACCCGGAAAGGGTATTTCGAAACAGTGAACGGTGGAACGATCTTCCTAGATGAAGTTGGTGAGCTGCCGCTGGAAACGCAATCCCGACTCCTTCGGGTGTTAGAGAACGGTGAATTCATCAAAGTAGGTTCGTCGAAAGTTCAAAAGACAGATGTCCGTGTGATCACCGCTACGAACAAAGACCTGTTTCAGGAGGCTCAAAAAGGGAAATTCCGGGAAGACCTTTACTATCGATTGTCTACGCTTCCGATCAAAGTTCCACCATTGAGAGAACGTCCGGGTGATATCCATTTGCTGTTCCAGAAATTTGCTTTCGATCTCAGTGAGAAATACCACAGTCCGCAGGTCGAACTGACCGAAGGAGCAGTCGACCGATTGGAGAATTATTCCTGGCCGGGAAACGTCAGACAACTAAAAAATGTCGTAGAGCAGTTGGTGGTTCTGGAGGCAGAAACAACCATCACGGAAGACACTTTGGGCAAATACCTCCCGCAAATGGGAACGAACCTGCCGGCTTTGCGTCAGCCTACCCAGGAATCGAGTGGCGGATATCAGGACTTCAGTGAACGTGACATTTTCTATAAGGTGTTGTTCGATCTGAAAAGCGACATGAACGATCTAAAGAAGATCGTCCTTGAGCTTTTGAATTCAAGTAAGAGCACTGATGAGGTCTTGCAGGACAATCAAGCAGCC
Organism: Sphingobacteriia bacterium; assembly: GCA_008080835.1. Classification (GTDB taxonomy): domain Bacteria; phylum Bacteroidota; class Bacteroidia; order NS11-12g; family UBA9320; genus VMDK01. Next base: position 920 of record VMDK01000100.1, read on the forward strand.
ATTCGCCGCGTTCTGACTGACAGTGACACCTCGGAAGATACCGCAAGGCTCTTGGTTAGTAAAACAGAAGAACCTCGTAAATCGCTGGAACCAGAGGAACATCACTACGTGATCGAAGAAGACTCCAGTGTGAACATGGAAGAGAATCTTTCTCTCGAGGCCAAGGAAGAGGAACTTATTCGCAAAGCATTGCTCAAGAATAATGGCAAGCGAAAGAAAGCCGCAGCTGATCTCGGGATCTCCGAACGAACACTATACAGGAAGATCAAACAATATGAGATCGAGTAAGTGGATTTTTGCCTTTTGGGTGATCGTGGCGCCGATGCTTTGGGGTGCCTGTGGGTTCTACAAGTTCAATGTGACCTCGATCGATCCTGCAGTAGAATCCGTGAGCGTTGATCAGTTCGACAATAATGCTCCCGTCGTGAACCCTACTCTTGGGACAACATTAGGCGATAAGCTTAGAAACAAATTCATCACAGAATCCAATTTGAGTCTCGTAGAGCGGGATGGTGATTTCAGTTTCAGCGGAACGATCGTTCGCTATGAAGTTGCTCCGGTTGCCTCTCAGGACAATGCTGTAGCGACTTTGAACAGGTTAACCATTGGAGTGAAAGTGAAACTCGAATGCGAAAAGGCTACAAAACATAACTTTGAACAAAGTTTCACCCAGTTCGAGGATTTCGACGCTACCAAAAATCTATCCGAGGTAGAAAATGACTTGATCGAAAGCATTACAGAGAACCTGGTGAACGAGATCTTCAACAAAGCAACTTTGGATTGGTGATCGGTGAATAAGCTGGAAACATATATCGACAAATACAAGGATCTGGGCGCTGAAGAAGCTGCAGAACTGGAGTCGATGGTCCGTATGTATCCGTGGTTTCACGGTGCCCACGTTTTACTTGCTAAATCGCATAAGAATCAGAACCGCTTCTCTCAAAAGAACCTTTTGAAGAAAGCTTCCCTGTACGCAGGAGATCGCAGTATTCTCTATCAGATCATGCAGGACAACTGGGATCAAAACGGGATCACGGTGAGTCCGATCATCGATGACCTGACCGAAGAACTGCCGGAGACACAAATCATCCCGGAAGAACCGGTGATGGACCAACCGGTGGAAGAACCAGTTGCCGAACCCGCTATGGAAGATGAGGTTGTTCCCGAAGAACCTCCGGCTTCAGAAGATATTTCGGATGAAACTGAGATGGTTGAAGAGGTGGAACCTGAGATTCAGGATGAATCCCCTGCGACAAAGTTGGAAGAGGCTATTCAGTATGATCCGATCGAAGCGCTCAAAGATCTACATCCGGAGAGTGAAGAGGAACCTGATCAAGAACAGGCTCTTGCCGAATTGATCCCTGACAAACCTCCGTACGACCCTGAAAAGGAGCTTCTCAAGTTGATTGATGAAGAAGAGGTTGACAGTGAAGAGGTTGAACAAGACGAAGAACAACCTCACGATTTTGGATTCTGGTTGGACCACTTCAATGAAGATGAGAGTCCGAAGAAAGACACAGCGAAGTCAGAAGAAGCAACGGAAACACCTGAGGATTCCTCCCACTCAACCGACAAGGTCGTAGATCTTTTGGACCAGTTCATCAAGACCAAACCCAAGATCAAGCGGCAAGAGAGAGAATTCTTCAACGCTGAGAAGCAGGGACTTAAGTCAATTGAAGACAACAGCGAGATCGTAACAGAGACCTTAGCCAGACTTTTTTTGAAGCAGGGACATCCCTCTAGAGCCGTAGATGTATACGAAAAACTGCGTTTGCAAAATCCCGAAAAAGACGCGTATTTTGCACGCCTTATTGAGGAAATAGAAACCGAATAGACCAGAGATGTTATTAATATTAATTCTAGCGATCATTGTTTGTGTCCTTTTGATCTTGATTGTGACCATTCAGAATCCCAAAGGTGGAGGGATCGCCGCCAACTTCAGCGCAGGTAATCAGATCATGGGTGTGAAACGTACCAATGATTTTGTAGAAAAAGCAACATGGACATTGGCAACTGCCCTTTTGGTGTTGTCACTTGCCAGCAACCTCTTCAACACGAGTTCTACTACTTTAGAAACCGGTGAGAGTTTGCTTCAGAATAAGATCGAACAAGGAGAATTGAACTACCCGGATGCAGGAGCTGTACCTTCAGTACCTCAGCAAGGTGGTCAAGGTGCTCCGGCTCAGGGAACTCCGGATAATACACCGGCACCTCAGCAGTAAGAATATTAATCTCAAATGAAAAAGCCTCATCCGAACGATGGGGCTTTTTTTATTTATCTCAGCAAATAGAACGTGCCTGAGTCGGCCACTTTGTTTCGCTCGATATCAAGCCCTTCAACCCGATACAAGTAGATTCCAGGTTGGGCTTCTTTCCCTTTGTAGTTCCCGTCCCAACCGTCGTTCAGATCATTCGTTGAGAAAAGCAACTCACCCCATCGATCGTAAACTTCGAAGGTATAATTCCTGATTCCACGTACGTGCGGTTTGTAAATGTCGTTCAGTGCATCCACATTCGGACTGAATGCGTTAGGCACATGAAGCAGGATGATATCTTTAACTCTTACAAACTCTGAATACTCATCAAAACAACCGATCTCATTCTCTGCACGCAGTTGCACGAGATAAGTACCCGTATCGGCGTAGATGTGAGTAGGTTCAACGGAACTGCTACCATTTCCATCACCAAAAGTCCAGGCATAGACATTGGAATTTTGTGATAGATTGGTAAAGTTGACCAGAGGCTCAAGGATCACTATGGAACGAGGACTGTAGTCGAACAACGAAACCGGAGCCGGTAGAATTTCTATAAGCGTATCCGAGGTATAGAACGCTTTACACTTTTCCGGAGTTGTAATGGTCAAAGTCACATCGAATTGCCCTGTGGTCATGTACTCGTACAAAGGGGACTCCTCTGTACTACTGTTCCCGTCACCGAAGTCCCACATAAAGTCGGCATTCGCAGTATTGGATGTCGAATTAGTGAACTGTATGGACTGACCGAGGCATTTCTTGCGAGCATCCGGATAGAAAGCAACATTAGGAGTCGTATTGACAATGACTTGAAGAGTCGCTTCACTGAAGTTGGAGCATCCGTCGTTCAATGTGATCGTGTATGTTGTGGTAAAGTTGGGTGAGATACGGTGAGTAGAACCGATACCAAGACCATTGTTCCAGAAGAAGTTATGATCTGCTGTCCTTCCTCCAGTTCCTGTCGCGGATACCTCGATCGTGTCACCCTTGCATATCTCCATGTCTCCCGAATGTGTGATTCGCAATGAATCGAGCACCACCACTCGGTGGTATGCAGTGTCATTCTCTGAACAGCCGTCACTGATCACGAGAGAGAAAGTCGTATCCTGAAAAGGATTGGCATTGGCATTCGGGGAGTTCCCAAGACCATCGCTCCACGAGAACTGATATGTGCTCGTTCTGCCGCCAGTTACTCTACCTTGTAAGAACAGACGTTCGCCATAACATACTTTGTCCTTTGCATCAATACTGATCTTCAATTCCTGATACACCACGACCAGAACGCTATCGATCTGAGGTGTTTGGCTACAACCATCAGTTAATGTCACAGCATATCTCTCCGCACTGCTGGGGCTGACCCGGTGTAGATAGACCGGATCCAACCCATCACTCCAATTGAAGCTGTAATTGGTGGTATCGCCTCCGGTAGCTTTTGCGCTGATCTCTGCAATGGTTCCGTAACAGATCACTGTGTCGTCGCTCATCTCTAAGCTCAACGGTGCGCGGTATCGCATTTGGATGTAGGATGTGTCGTATTCTCCGCTACATCCGTCAGAAGTGATGACCATATAGGTGGTATCAACTCCAGGAAGATTGGTCGCTACCGAATCAAAACCAAGATTGTGACTCCATTCAAATGAAAGTGGTTGTTTACCTCCTGAAGCGCTTGCCTTCATTTGCAACAGTTGTCCTTCGCACAATAATGCGCCGGCACTTACATTCACTGAAATTGGATCCAGCACCGTTATGTTTATGCTGGCTGTATCAGGTTCAACAGTACATCCGTCGGTTAAAACAACATGCAGCACCGTGTCCGTTTGAGGCGTAAAAGGAAGCGGATCGGCTGTGCTCGCATTGTGCAGCCATTCTATCTGATGCTGTGACGGTATTCCACCCGAAGTCGTGACATCAATGAACACTCCTGGTTGAAAATAGCAGAGGGTCGTATCGGATGGGATATCAATATCTAGAGCAGGTGTAACAGTAACGCGAATGGTATCATACGCGTACTCCTCCATGCAGATATCTCCAAACATCACGACGATATCAGTGTCCTTATCTGCGATCAATGTGAAGGAAGTGTCTCCGGCAACACCATTCCACCAATATCTGAGGTCAGGTCCATAGCCACCGCTACCCTTTGCAAACAGCTGCACTATTGCCCCATTACAAACTGCGGTATCGTTACTGACCGTAAGTTGAATTGAGTCCCTGTAGGCTTTGAAGGATGCTTTGAATCCATCTCCTACGACATATGGATCTGAGAAATGACGGATAGTCGCATAACCACTGGTGGTCACAACCCTTCCCCCTCCGGGCAATGTGTTTCCGGTATAGCCCCCTACTAAAGGACTGGATGTGGAAGGCCCGTCATAGATATACACAGAGTCGAACTTGTTCTCATACTCAAATACCGTGAAATCAAATACCAAACTGTCGCACGGATAGGCATCGATCGTCAATGTATCCCGGACTCTGGTAATGTAATCCTCTTCACCTCCGTTATCGTAAATGAATCCGCGACATGCACGCACAGTATCATACGAACTAACCGGCATAATGTAGGCGTCGCAGATATCAAACCCGGAGTCCACCACGACGTAGTTCGTTTTGGTCAGAGTGTCATATGTGTTGTTGAAACACCCTTCAGCGATCAACGTGACCGAGAATTGTCCAAATGTCGTATACGTGTGTTTCGGGCCCCAAACAGTGGAAGTTCCTCCGTCTCCGAAACTCCATTGGTAACCTTTTGCATTCGACGAACGATTCACGAATTGCACTTCCGCATCCGGAGCACAAAATGCCGTGTCGCCATAAAAGTCCGCAACGACAACTGCGCTATCATATGGGTCACCAACTCCCACCGCATGCCATGCATTGGTTACAGCGATAACTTCTGCGCTGCAGTCGCCATAAAGATCTGCTGCTGAGCGAATTGCAAAGAATCGTGCATCCACGTATTGTGAAGAACTTGTCAGGTACACCGTCAAATTCCGGTAGGCGATCTGCTCGGCCTTATTCATACCGATCTTCTGAACTGTGTAATTCTCACTATTATCGTTTGTACCCGTTCCTCCTTCACACAGGAGATAGTACCAAAAATTCTGAACTCCGCTGTTCGAATGGACGCCTCCGTTATCGGCCGGTCCTGTTCGCCAATTGGTGCCTTTGTAAGTGTCGGGATGCCTTTTCGCATTTGGATTCTGCATTAGCCTGATGCCGGTGCCGCTTGGGGTGATATCTTCTCCGATATTCCAAAAAGCATCTGCAGGTTTCGCATATGCCTCCACAGAGTTTCCAAAAATGTCACTGAACGACTCGTTCAACGCACCACTCTCATACTGATACACCAACCCTGCGGAGTTCGTGGTTACTGCGTGCGCGATCTCGTGTGCACAGACGTCGATGCTGGTAAGCGGGTTGAAGACTTTTCCATCTCCATCACCGTATGTCATGACCACCCCATTCCAAAACGCGTTGTTGTAGTTTTTTCCGTAATGTACGTAACTGCGGATCTTGGCGTCTTTGTCGTCGAAGCTCTTGCGACCGAATTTGTTCCAGAAATAATCGTAAGTCTGCTCGGCACCCCAGTGGGCATCCGTTGCGATCTCGTCCTTTTTTGCGTTCTTATTATTCCAATAGTTGTTGGAGTCGGTAAAATCCACCGCAGAACCGTATTTGGTCCCGGTGAGCATGTTGTACGTTTCAATTCCTTTGCCTCGCCCTGTCTCCCGCAGACGGAAAGAAGTAGGTGACAAGCTATCGGTAGTGATCCTTTGTGTACCGCTATATGCCGTTTCTGCTTTCCCTTCGGAATCAGCGTGGTGCAACAGATCCTCTGTGCTCAAAACTTCTCCGGTTTCAAAATCGACGAAAACGTTCACTTTTCTCAGCGGATCGGAGCTATAGATCTGGATCTTGTATGCTGCGCGAAGATTTGAAGCCGGGTATTCCCAGGACTTCGGAATGATCACCTTTTTTGCCTTTGGGTAGTACGAAGCCAAAGGGTCGCTCAGCCATGCACGGAGCATTGACTCTTCCGATTCGTGCTCCCACATATAATCATTTGCTCCAACGTGTTCGATCGCGACATTGATAGCGGCAGTAGGATCGGTGAAGGACTCCGGGTCAGGCAGCTCTTTAGTATTGAAGTGCCAACCTGAAATGGAATGAATCCCGGTGCTATTGATATGCAGGATCAACTCAACTCCGTGAAGTCGGAACCCATTTTTGTATGTCAGGTATCGACGGTGCTCCTCTCCCAGTTCATCTTTGAGAGGAATATTCTTGAGTTTGAATTCAAAATCCGAGGCATTTGAAAGTAAACGGGAGAACAACCCTCTTTCCTCCATTTCCGCAGAAAAAGGGATAGGATATTGCGGCTCGAATACAAACGCAGGCGAAGGGGCGGGCAGGAGAGCGGCACCGAAGAGAGCGGCAAAGGCAAAGG
>VMDK01000083.1 GCA_008080835.1 Sphingobacteriia bacterium
GAAATGCGATTTGCCGCTTCGACGTATTCATCGTCCAACACTTGCAAGGCAAAGAGCTTTGTGAGCAAGACCATGGACACCAGCACGATAATGCCTCGAATGACCACACCTCTCCTGCTCAAACTACTCATTGCTTTCTCTTGGACTAAAAGTGAATTGTATTAACAAAATTAATAGCACGGAGATGCTGGAGCTATACAAAGTGCTCAGAAGGATTTCGTCAAAATGTGCAAAACTCAGATTCTCTAGGGCAAAGAAGAAAAAGTGGAACAGCAGAGAGAATATCCCTGAGTACAGCAAGTAGCTTAAAACGTCGGTATTGCTCAAAGTGGGTCGCACATTGGACGCTATCCAATCCTTGTCGGCAAAATTGCTGAGATAGATGTATCTGGAGAATGCCATCAAAGTGCAAACGAACGCATGCAGTCCCGGAGTATTCACAAACACATCAACCGTTATTCCGAGCGCAAAAGCCACTACATAAGTGACCCAATGCTTCATATTTACAGGCAAACCCAATAGAGCCAGAAAGTAGATCTGCGGGTGAATGAACCGACTGATCCCGATCTGATCGATCACCAGCACCTGGAGTAAAACCAAGGCCAGTGAGGTGAAGAAAAATCCGATCCATCTAATCCCGCTCATTCTCTGCTCCCTCCTCGAGCTCAAGGATCTCCTCGATGTAGTGATTTTCGACAACGTATACATCGCTCAATTGTCCGATGTCATTCGACAACTCCACCCACAATTCCTGGTAGTTAGCATTAGTTGCCTGCACCCTGCTCACAGTTCCTATCAGTATCCCTTCGGGGAAGAAATGTGAGTATGAAGTCGTATAAACAGAATCTCCGGAGGCCAGCGGAATATGTCCGCTTACCTTGTCGATCTTCAATTCGGTAGGATCCTCTCCCAACCAGCGCATTCCGCCGTAAATTGTTCGTTCACCGATCTTCGGTGTGATCACGAACTCTTCATGGAGTACAGACATAGCCAGTGCGTAATTGCCCCCAACGTCAACGATCTTACCGGCTATTCCATCGGGCGTGATTACCCCCATGTTTCGTCTCACTCCTTGAGATGTTCCCTTGTTTATCGTGAAGTAATTCCTTCGCTTGTAAATGCTGTTGTTAATGACCTTGGCAGTGCGATACGAATAGAGTAACCGTCCGGTTGTATCTTTAACTCCTACGCTGTCATTCCGCGTGCTCGCGTAGTTGAGGACAGAATCCCTTTCCCTCAATTCGAGATTTTCCTGCATCAGGATCTGATTCTCTGAACGAAGGTTGAAGTACCCTGTCACATCATTCTGCCATTGATAAATGGTCCCGGTGATGTTATTCACTGCTGCGAAATACCTGCTTTGGTGATAGTTGTTGAAATTTACAAGCGCGCTGAGAGCGAGCAATTCAAGGACGACGAAGATCAGGAAGTGATAGTAGACTGCAAGAAATCGGAGCAAATTCTGCATATCGTCCTACTCCTTATTGCATGATCGTACGATAGCTATCCAGATTTTTCAATGAGATCCCGGTTCCCTTCACAACGGCTTGTAGTGGATCTTCGGCCACATATACCGGCAATTTGGACTTACTTGAGATTCGCTTGTCCAGGCCACGTAGCAATGCACCTCCACCGGTCAGGTAAAGTCCGGTCTGGTAAATATCCGCACTCAGCTCAGGAGGAGTAAGCTCGAGTGCGCGCAGTACCGCTTCCTCGATCTTAGAAATGCTCTTATCCAGAGCAAGAGCGATCTCGGAGTATGAGACGTAGATCTGTTTAGGGATACCAGTCATCAGGTCTCGACCATTAACCGCGTAATCTTCCGGTGGATTGTCGAGTTCCGGCAACGCAGCTCCCACTTCGATCTTGATATTCTCTGCTGTGCGCTCCCCGATCATCAGGTTGTGCTGGCGACGCATATACTCAATGATGTCGTCAGTAAAATTATCCCCTGCAACGCGGATCGACTGATCTGAAACGATACCTGAGAGCGCGATCACGGCGATCTCGGTGGTACCTCCTCCGATGTCGATGATCATGTTCCCCATTGGTTCAGAAACATCGATACCAATTCCGATCGCAGCTGCCATTGGTTCAGGGATCATGTAGACCTCTTTGGCGCCTGCCTTCTCAGCTGACTGGCGTACTGCTCGTTTTTCAACTTCGGTAATACCTGATGGGATACAGATCACCATTCTGATCTGAGGTTGAAGCCAGTTCTTCCCCTTGTTGATCATCTTGATGAAGCCACGGATCATATATTCTGCGGCTTTGAAGTCGGCGATCACACCGTCTTTAAGTGGTCGGATCGTCTTGATGTCCTCATGGGTCTTCCCATGCATCTTCTGGGCTTCTTTTCCGATGGCAATGATCTCACCGGTCGATCGTTTGATGGCAATGATCGATGGTTCATTCACCATGATCTTGTCTTTGTGGAGGACCAGTGTATTTGCGGTTCCCAGGTCTATCGCTACCTCCTGGGTGAGGAAATTAAAGATGCCCATTTTACCGAGTCTGCTGCGTTAAATTCTGTGACAATTTGATAACTCGCAAAACTAATTGATTGATAGCGGAATACAGCGGAGAAATTGCGCTTTTCCCGACTGGGATAAAATCAATGCTTGAAATGGCGGTGGCCCGTTATGACCATAGCCATATTGTGCTCGTTACAATAATCGATCGAGAGCTGATCTTTGATACTTCCACCAGGCTGTATCACGGCCGTAATTCCCGCATTATCAGCTATTTCTACACAATCAGGAAATGGGAAGAACGCGTCAGAAGCCATGACAGCACCGTTCAGGTCAAACCCGAATTTCTTAGCCTTGGCAATGGCTTGTTCCAATGCGTCAACGCGAGACGTTTGTCCGGTGCCACTTCCAAGGAGTTGTTTCCCCTTTGCCAGAACGATGGCGTTGGACTTGGTATGCTTCACTAGTAGGTTTGCAAAATACAGGTCGTCGATCTGAGAAGCATCCGGCTCTCTGTTCGTAACGATGCTGAATTTATCGCTACCTGTCACGTGTAGATCGCGGTCTTGTTCAAGCACGCCATTGAGAACTGTTCGTACACTTTTGGTAGGCATCTCAACGGGCTTGATCTTAAGTATGATCCGATTCTTTTTACTCTTCAGTACTTCAAGAGTTTCCTCGCTGAATTCAGGGGCAATGATGACCTCGAAAAACAGAGAGTTCATTTCTTCTGCAAGATCCTTCTCGACCCTTTGATCAGTGATCAGGATGCCTCCAAATGCGGAAACAGGATCACCGGCAAGCGCGTCTTTGTATGCTGTGAGCACGTCATCTCTGCATGCCAATCCACATGCATTGTTGTGCTTGAGAATGGCAAACGTCGCGCCCGGATAGTCTTTATAATCTTCGATCAAGTTCACCGCCGCATCTATGTCGAGCAAGTTGTTGTAGGACAAAGCCTTACCGTTCAGCTGGTCAAACAACGCACCCAGGTCTCCTCTGAATTTAGCCTCCTGATGTGGGTTCTCACCATAGCGAAGGCTCACATCGCGATCATTGTGGAAATACGACTCGATCATGTCGTCATATTCCTTGGTGACCTCAAATGCGCGTGCTGCCATTTCCTTACGGAATAAACGTGAAGAAGAACCGTCATTGCTCTTTAATTCTGCAAGGACATCAGAACAATGTGCAGTGTTGGCCACGATGATCTTGTCGGCATAATTTTTTGCTCCGGCACGTATCAACGACACTCCTCCGATGTCGATCTTTTCGATGATCTCTTGTTCCTCATCTGTGTTCGCTATTGTTTCTGCAAATGGATACAGATCCACCACGATCAGGTCTATGTTTGGGATATCGTATTTCTCCAGATCAACTTTGTCCTGATCTACTTCCGAACGATTCAAAATACCTCCAAATACAGCCGGGTGCAGGGTCTTCACACGTCCACCCAAAATGGATGGATATCCTGTCAATGATTCGATAGGCGTAACTGAAATACCCAATCCCTCCAGATATTTCTGGGTTCCTCCGGTTGAAAGGATCTCCACACCTGAATCGGACAAGTACTTTGCCAGGTCGGCAATATTGTCTTTGTAAAAGACTGAAAAAAGGGCTTTTTGAACTGGTTTCACGAGGCTAGAATTTAATGCAGCAAAGCTAGCTTGATTGGGAGAAAGGGGAAAGGACAAAGGAGAAAGGATTCTCACCGTTTATCCACCATCATTCGAGTAGCGGATTTCGGAATTCCGGCCAGAATACGAGATCATGAGGCTCAGAGGTCTACCCCAACGGATATCTGACTTACGGCGGAATTCCACACACCGTTGTCATAGCTCCATCCAAGATTGTAGCGCACAGTGTAACCGTATACTGTTGTGCGTAGTCCGGTGCCGAAGGAATAAATGAATGGATTCTTCACATTGTAGATCTTGATGTTGAGCACCCCGTCAGTCACGTTGGTGATATTCCTCGGATTATCCAAACTCCACGGGTTTGCCCCGTACCATGCCGAACCAAGATCCGCAAAGAATCTCAGCGCCGTATTTCGCATCCAGGATCCTCCAACTGCGCGAGATTTGAGCAAATTGGTAACCGGCAATTCGAGCGTGTTGGTGAACTTCAGGAAACTGTTCCCATTGCGGCTATTTCGGGCAAATGCTCGCATTCCAAAGATCGGTTGGTAGTATCTAGTATTCCGGTCGTGGATCGCATTTTCAGTGTTGAAGTCAGCACGCCATTCATTTTCAGTTCCACCCAGGAGATAGAGTTTTTGAACTCCACCGACTGCAAAGCCCATATCAACTTCACTTTGGAGAGTTGCAATACGCCACAGGCTACTTGAATACGAACTATTCCATCGCAATTCAAAACCGGTATGAGTTTGCTCGTCCACGTGAAGATTCAGGTCCAACGCTGAATGCAGGCCTCGACTCCCTGCTTCCGTCTTGCGTCTTCGGTTGTAGATCCAGGAATGCTGTATGGTGAATAAGGATCTGTCCTCTTCACTCAATTGCAGTGCTTCAGATCCCGTTGAAAGCGGAAGCATCTGATCCCTTCTGAAACTGGTGGCATTTCGCATAGACCAACGGTCGTTGAACTCTCGCAAATGTGAACCGGATATCTGCATGGCCTTGTTCCGGAGCAGATCTTCACGACTTCTGAGTAGTCTGCCTTTTCTCCATGCCTCGATGGTGCTGATCCCGTTCGATGTGTTGTATGCGTATTTCAACCAGACTTGCAAGTGATCAAAACTCAAACTTGATCTGACAAGACCTGTGATATGATGACGCATTCTCTGATCTGCAAGACCAACTCCAAGGACCACTCCAAACCGGTTCTGCATGGGTTCTCTCGGCGAGAGATAAGACGGGAACAGATCCGTCACAAAGTAGCTGTTCTCCAGTTGTGAATAGATCTTTCTTACCTTCAACTTGTATCCCTGGTGTACGTCGCGCTCGTACCAAAGATCCTTGGTGCGATCATCGCTGTTCTCCATGGAGTCGATGTTCTCCGGTACTTCAAAGTCGCTTTGGAAGAAGATCGGATCTTCGATCCGGGTCGAATCCGGATTCGTCACATTTGGCGACGTTTCTTTCTTTTTCTCTGCAAGTATCTTCCTGGATTGAAGTTTTGTAGCTGTAGACTGAAGTATTCCAAGCTTTCTCGGTTGAACCATGTCCACTTCTGAGACAAATACGCGGTAGTATTTATTGAAACGAAGCAATTCAACCACATGCTTTTGATCGTGTGAGAGACTCTGCTCAATCACCCCGTACCGATAATCTGTAAGCGCCGAAACAGAACCATCTATTCCTCTCCAGTATGCATTCGTGATGCCATTGCGATCGTTGAGATAGCTCACGGCTTGTTTGCCGATCCGAATCGGCATACTCTCATCATATTGTGCACTTTGAGTGACGTTGCTGAGCTGTATTCCTTCTGTGAACCCGCGAATACAGAAGAACACATCCTTGTTCTGCACACCGGGCGTCGCTATCGTGAGACTGTCGTAATCTCTTCTGGAGAAGTAGAAATTACCATTGTCACCCTCCGATATCTCTAATTCATCGTGCATGTCATTCGTGATCCGAATGCTCATTCCGTTCTTCAGATTATAGCTGAAGAGATCCGTTCTGCCTTTGACACTTGCGGCGATCACCAATTCATCGTGATCTGAAAATTGAAGATCAAGTACGTTCTCAAATGGAAGTTCAGAGCGCTGAACGACCTTACCACCTCTGTTGATCTCAAGCATTGATTTTTCGGTGAGTGTATTATCCACCATCCATATCTTACCATCCTTTGCCCAGTGCGCGATCAAACCTTTGCTGTTGGTCATATCAGCGTGAGGAGTCGAGATACTGTAAATGGTCTTTCCTGATCCATTCTCCCGATTCCAAATACGCAATTCGTGAAGTCCTGCGTCACTTTCCACATAGAGTAGGTCTTCGTTATCAGGCGAAAGCTGGATCTGACTCACTCTGGCTGCTCCCGCATACCAGTGAACTGATTCGGCATGCTCAGGTATACGGCGGGTGAATTCCTGTCTGTACAGGGCTTCATTCTCTCTTTGCCAATCGGAATAGATCTCTTGGGATCCTGTATTGAACACGAAATAGAATGCAGTTTCCAACTTCCGTGTTAGTCGGACGAGATACAGCATCCTCGGGATCGAAAGATCTCCTTTTCTCTTGTCGATATAGTTCCACAGACTTCTACCAATAACGACCTGCTCATTTCTGGTCAACAGGTTGAACTCGTCCAGGCGCTCGTTCAGGAACAGATCCCGAAGCATGTCGTCCGCTTGATTGTCCCATCCGGATGCGAGGTAATGTGCCAGGCCATCCTCAAACCACACCGGCAAATTGAGCAGTGTATGATACTTGATGCGTTCTTGCGTGGTACCTCCATACAACATCTCTGTGATGAGGTTCTTGCCAATACCGACTCGCAATTGATGCAAGAGGTCTGCTTTGTTCCCATCGAAATAGACGGATATGTCAAATCCTCTAATATCGATGACCCCACCGTCTATGCTCGTTGGATCCTTGAAAGGTTTGGTATAAGAGCTATGAAGGTAGCTCGAGACGGACGGATAAAGGAAAACGTCGATGCGTCCACTCAGCCTGTAGCCGATCCGATCCTCAATATAGTTGAGATCGCGAACCATCATCGGAAGCAGGAACTCAGCCAGCTCCAGCTGATCGTAGTCGTAGTGGATGTTAAAATGGTCGGAGTACAGTACTTCCCAATCGGGCTCTACAGGATCTGTGATCCCGTATGAACTGTAAATTCCTGTCAAATTTGACAGGATCAGAACAGTCAGCATTAGCACCTTTGAATAAAAACCGTACATTCCCTTCAAAGTAACGTTTTTTACGCAGAAAATGTGCACTAAAAAGCAGTAACATTATTGATTTCCTGCAAGGGCATGCTCTATTTTTGACGACACTGAATATGACACAAGAAGAATACATTGCTTTAGAGGATCGATTTGGAGC
>VMDK01000098.1 GCA_008080835.1 Sphingobacteriia bacterium
CTACACCAAACGACAAACTCTTGCCCAGCTCTTCGCTGAGAACGCTTTCGGTGACAAAGTCGACACCCATCCCACCATAATCCACGGGGACTCCGGCGCCAAGCATCCCAAGCTCACCTGCTTCTCCCAGCAATTGTGGGATCAGTTCAGGGTTCTTCAGTTGTTTGTCTATGTCATCGACCTTTGGCCAGATCTTCGACTTGATGAAGTCGAAGGTCATATTGCGGAACATTAGCTGTTCCTCGTTCAGTTCTTCGGGAATGAAAACATCATTGGCTTCCTGTTCCCTGATTATGAATTCTGCTCCTTTCATGGTTCTTCTCTTTGGTTTGTTCAGCTTAATCTTTCGTAAATACCGGCTATACCCTGGCCACCTCCGATACAGGCCGTCACCATTCCGTATTTCTGGTCTCTTCTTCTCATTTCATTCAATATTTGAACGGTGAGTTTGGCTCCTGTGCAACCCAATGGGTGACCGAGAGCGATTGCCCCTCCGTTCACATTCACGATCTCATCATTCAGTCCGAGCTCACGGATCACCGCCAGACTCTGCGCAGCAAATGCCTCGTTCAATTCGATCTGCTCAATATCCTCCAGTTTGAGTCCGGCTCTCTGGAGCGCCTTTGGCACCGCTTCTACCGGTCCGATTCCCATGTATCGTGGGTTTACCCCCACACTTGCTAACGACATCATGCGTGCGACGGGCTCGAGACCTAGCTCCTTCATCAGTTTCTCCGACATCACGATCACAAAGGATGCCCCGTCAGAGGTCTGAGAGGAGTTACCTGCAGTGACTGTTCCTCCTTGTTTGAAGGCAGGGCGTAGTTTGCTCAGCACCTCTAAATTCGTATCCTTTCGTGGTCCTTCATCGGTATCTACGGTGTATGAGCGGGTGGCTTTCTTTTGCTTATTCGGGTCATAGTACACCTCCTCTATTTCAAAAGGCACGATCTCATCCTTGAATCGCCCGGCCTCAATGGCAGCAAGTGCACGCTCATGAGAACGTAACGAGAACTTGTCCTGATCCTCACGGGACACTCCGTATTTAACAGACACCTCTTCTGCCGTCAGTCCCATTCCCAGGAAATAATCCGGATGCTCCGCAGCCACGTTGTAGTTTGGTACTGTCTTGTAACCCACGGTAGGCACCAGACTCATGCTTTCGGTCCCTCCGGCTATGATGCAATCGGCCAGACCGGCCTTTATCTTCGCGACTGCCATCCCGATGGTTTCGATTCCCGATCCGCAATAGCGATTTACGGTAACACCCGGTACATCATTGGGCAATTTCGAACGAACTCCAACCCAACGTGCCATTTGCAGACCTTGCTCTGCTTCCGGAACGGCGTTGCCGACGATGAGATCGTCCACAACGGACGGATCGAATCCTGGAGTATTCTCGATCAGGTGATCGATCACGGCAGCTCCGAGATCCACCGGTGAAGTGAACCGAAATCCTCCTCGTCCTGCTTTCCCTACCGCCGTTCTGTATCCGTTTATGATATATGCTTCCATGATCAATTTCTTAGTGGTTTACCTGTTTTCAAAATATGCTGCATGCGTTCCAGCGTCTTGCGCTCTCCCAACAGGGAAAGGAAAGCGTCTCGCTCGAGATCCAGGAGGTACTTCTCGCTTACCAACGTGGCTTCTGACAAATCACCACCTGCCATGATGTAAGCCAACTTCCTCGCAATGTGTTGGTCGTATTCGGTAGCGAAATTGCTGATACCGAAAGCCTCGATACCGGCATACAATGCCCCAAGAGCTGTTCTGCCAAGCACTTTGATATCCTGGCGCATTACAGGCTGAGTATAGCCGTCGTTGTCAAGCTCAAGCACTTTTTGCTTGGCTTCCTGAATGAGTCTCTCTCCATTGATGACCATTTCGTCCTTGTCGTCGTGCAAGACCCCGATCTCAAACGCCTCTTTGGCCGAAGTAGCCACCTTGGCGGTTGCAATAGTCTGAAAACGTTGCTGTAAAACGGGCAATTCAGGATCCCCTTCGTAAAAAGAGTCACTTGCCCGAAGGACGAATTCCTTGGTTCCTCCACCGCCGGGGATCAATCCTGCCCCGAATTCCACCAGTCCGATATAGGTTTCTGCAGCGGCAAGCGTGGCATCGGCATGAAGTGACATCTCACATCCTCCTCCCAGAGTAAGGCCATGCGGTGCCATCACGACAGGGATCGAAGAATATCGCAACCGCATCACCGTATTCTGGAAATACCGGATTGCCATGTTGAGCTCGTCGTATTCCTGCTCAATGGCAAGCATGAGCATCATGGCCAGATTTGCTCCGGCTGAGAAATTCGGTGCATCATTTCCGATGACCAACCCTTTCCAACCATCTTTCTCAGCGATGTCGATCGACTTGTTCAATCCCTGAAGGATCTCGCTTCCGATGGCATTCATCTTTGTGTGGAATTCCAAACAAAGCACTCCGTCGCCTATGTCGTGTAAGGTGCACCCTTTATTCGACCAAACCGGCTCAGACGAACGATAATTATCGAGAATGATCTTTTCTTCCGTTCCGGGAATGGTTGCCATTTCCTTGGAATCACGATCGTAGAATAGGCGTTTACCTCCTTCTGAAATGTAGAAACTGCTTTGACCTCCGTCTACCATTTCCTTCACCCATGAAGCCGGCTCAATACCTTCGGCTTCCATGTCTGCCAACACACGTTCAACTCCAAGGGCATCCCATGCTTCAAACGGCCCCATTTCCCAACCGAAGCCGGCGCGCATCGCGTCGTCCAGTTGATAAAGCCTGTCAGCTACTTCCGGGATCCTGTTCGACGCGTAGGCAAGCACGCGTAGATTCAATGCCTTAAAGAACTTCGCTCCTTTGTCAGATCCTTTGTACAAAGACCGTAGTCTGGAAGAGAGTTTTTCGATCTGTCGGACATCTCCGATGCTTTGCATTCGAACTTTGTCCTTTGGATGGTATTCCATGGTTTTCAGGTCCAAAGCTTCGATCACTCGATCCCCTTTTTCATCCCGACTTTTCTTATAGAATCCTTGTCCTCCTTTATCACCTGTCCAGCTATTCTCAACCATTTTGGTGAGGAATTCCGGGATCTTGAAATAGGAGGCAGCTTCGTCATTCGGACAGCTCATTGCGACACCTTGTGCAACTTTGACCAGGGTGTCAATACCAACCAGATCACTGGTTCGGAAAGTAGCCGACTTTGGTCGTCCGCTTACCGGTCCGGTAATGGCGTCAACCTCTTCCACGGTCAATCCCATTTCCTCCATCAGATGGAAAATGGCCATAATGGAAAACACACCCACGCGGTTCGCGATGAATGCCGGGGTATCCTTACACAAGACGGTCTTTTTACCAAGAAAAAGATCTCCGTAGTGCATCAGAAAATCAACTACTTCACTGTGAGTCTTAGAGCTGGGGATGATCTCCAGTAGCGGCAAATAGCGCGGAGGATTGAAGAAGTGCGTACCGCAGAAATGAGATTGAAAATCCTCTGAGCGACCGTCTAACATCATGGAGATCGGGATGCCAGACGTGTTTGAAGTGATCAATGTTCCCGGCTTACGGTATTGTTCCACCTTTTCGAACAAGCTCTTCTTGATGTCCAGGTTCTCAATGATCGCTTCCAAGATCCAGTCGCAGGAAGTGAGTTTGTCAAGGTCGTCTTCGAAGTTCCCCGACGTGATCAGTTTGAGATCATGCTTGCTGTACAAGGGTGCCGGATTTGCCTTAACTGCAGCTTTGAGCGATCGGTTTGCCATGGCATTTCGGTCGGCTTTTAGATCCTCCGGGTTGAGATCCGGAGGCAATATGTCGAGCAGGACAACCTCCAACCCGACGTTTGCAAAGTGACAGGCAAGTTGGGAGCCCATGACTCCTGAACCAAGGACGGCCACCTTGCGTATCTTTCTTTTGTTCGCTTCTATCATTTCGTAGATCGTGCTTTGTTATTCTTTGATTCTTTGTTCATCTTTGCATCGCGCTAGGTGCCGAAGAACTCAATGATCTTCCGATTGGTGCGCTTGAGGTACTGATCGTCGTCGAGCAGAGAAGTGAGCATGGCTGCTCCCTCCACTTCAGCAACAACCACTTCGGCATTGAGACGTGCCTCATTTTCGGGTAACTTAAAACTGAATAAATAGGTCAGACTCCTGATCCATTGCTCGAAGAACTCTCGTATTACACTTTGGAATTCCTCCACAGTATTTTTGGTTTCCAAACCGATGTTCACGAAGAAGTTCCCGTTTCGCTCTTCGAGGAAGATCTCCTCGGATTTGACTGCCAGCATTCGCAAGCGGTCCTCCGGTTGAAAGTTGTCGTCGTAAGCGAGGCTGAACACCTTGTTCATATAATGATCCCTCAAGGTCTCGAGCACTTCTACCATCAACGCTTCCTTGCTCTCGACATAATGGTAAATGCTTCCTTTCAATAGCCCGCAAGCATTAGCGATATCGGAGATCGTGGTCTTGTGATATCCTTTCTCCTTGAACACGTCGAGCGAGTGCTTGATGAGATCTTTCCGTTCTATTTTCTTCCTGGGCATTGGTATCTGTAAATTTAACGCCTTGTCTTCATTTTACCAAACGTTTGTTTGGTAAAATTAGTGTGAAGAAATCGGGAGAAAAATGTTGCGCTGGGATCAGGCGTTGAGTCGCGCTACCAGATCGGCAGCCGACTTCAGATAATCGATCTCCTTGAATGCCTTTCCGTTGAATCGAATTGGATCGGCAGCGACATGGATCTTTTGTCCCGGGAACCTGTCAAGCAGATTTTGCTGATACTGTACCTGCTCGTTCTCCGATCCGTATCTCACAAAGAATGTGAGCAGATGATCCGGCTTCACTTCAGTGATCGTAGAGGCCAAACTTTCGAAAGGTACATCCTGACCGAGATAGATGGATCGTTTTCCACTGCTTCTCACGAGGAAAGAGCTCAACAACAAACCAATCTCATGGAATTCTCCTGAAGGGAGGAACAATAGCCAGGTTTCGTTGCTGCTTTCATCTGGTATCAGTCCGTCGATGGCGCAGAAGAGTTTCTGCTTCACCAAATTGGTAATGAAATGCTCCATGGCAGGATTCACTTCCCCAACACACCACAAAACCCCTACTTTTTCCAGAAATGGGTAAAGTATTTTCACGAAAGCGTCGTGAAGCCCCAATCGCAGAATGATCGTAGAGAAAAGCTTATCAAATAGCCTTTCATCAAATGTGATCATCGCTGTTGTGAGCTGGTTGATCTGATTTTCGACCAGTTGATCCGTGATCTCACTGCTGCTCGATACTGTACATATGTGAGAAGCGATCTCAGCATCAGACATTTCGGAAACCTTGCTGATCTTGTGCCCGTTTTGCAGCAATAACGCCACATTGAGCACTTTACGCAGCTGTTCGGTGTCGTAGCGACGAATGTTCGTATCCGTGCGATCGGGAATCAGCAGTTCATATCGCTTTTCCCAGATCCGGATCGTATGTGCCTTGATCCCGGATAATGACTCTAAGTCCCTTATGGTATAAAACTGGCTCATTGTTCAAGTACCTCTCGAAAAACTTAAACAAATGAACCTCAATTTTGTGTTTATCGGGTTCATTACTTTTGTCACCCTTTAATTCAATGCATATGAAACAGGTCATTCAAATCCTTATAGCACTCTTTCTAACATCTGCCGCTCAGGCTCAGGAACTCGATCATTACCTCAATGATCCGGAAGGTACCCCGCGTGATCACCAACTGGATATCTCTTACATGAAGCTAGAGGTCTCTTTTGAGCCTCAAGCCGGAAAAGTGATCGGTACCGTGACTCATACGTTCGAGCCGATCCGCAAAGCAGTGGATACTGTATTCTGGGATGCACCGGGCATTGATGTCAAATCGGTGGAACTACGGAAGAAAGGCGACAAGCAATGGGCTAGCGTAAGTCACTATAGCAATGCAGAAGGACTCATCACCCATTTCGCGTCATCCCTGGCGTGGGACACGGAGTACGAGATCCGCATGAACTACGAAGCATTTCCCCGCAAAGGGATCTACTTCATCGGATGGAACTCTCCGGTGGTGACCGACAAGCGCAATCAGACACGTCAACAGATCTGGACTCAGGGACAAGGCATTGACCACCGTCACTGGATTCCTATGTACGACGACATGGACGACAAATTCATTACGGAAACCATCGTGACATTTGACGAAGATTTCAAAGTATTGTCCAACGGCCGATTTGATGGCGACAAAAACAACAAGGACGGCACCAGGACCTGGCATTACTGCTTGGAAAAGCCACATGCCGGATACTTGCTCATGCTGGCAATTGACCGTTATGCGGTAAAAGAGACCAAAACCTCCAGAGGTACGCCTGTACAATTCTGGTACTATCCGGAGCACGAAGACAAAAAGGACCTGACCTCTCTCCACACTGAGAAGATCATCGAATTTCTGGAAGATGAAACTGGGTTTGCTTACCCTTGGGGTACGTACAGCCAGGTGATGGTCCAGGATTTTATGTACGGTGCCATGGAGAACACGAGTGCGACCATCTTTGGCGACTTCTTCAATGTGGATGAATACAGCTTCAACGACCGCAACTATGTGAGTGTGAATGCACATGAACTGACGCACCAATGGTTCGGCGATCTGGTCACAGCCAGATCTAGAAAAGGGACCTGGCTTCAGGAGAGTTTCGCTACATATTATGCAAAGCTGTTCATGGGCTCGGTGTACGGCGAGGACCATTATTCATGGACATTACGCAACGAGGTCAACTCGGCTCTGCGAGCAAGCGAAAGCGACAATTACCCGGTGGCTCATACGCGTGGAGGAACACCACGTGTCTACCCAAAAGGAAGCACGGTTCTGCATATGCTGCGCTATGTGCTCGGAAATGAAGAATACCTGCGTGTGATCGACCACTATCTCGACGAACATGCATTTGGAAATGTCGAAACGAACGACCTGATCCAGGCATGTGAGGATGTGCTTGGACGTAATATGCGCTGGTTCTTCGACCAGTGGGTTTACCGCGGCGGTGAGCCTCACTATGAAGTCAAAAGAAGCAGCAATACCGACAAAACAGTACTCTTCGTGAAGCAGATCCAGGACATGGATTTTACGGTGGAAGAGTTCAAGATGCCGATCCGTATAGGTCTGTATTTCAAGGATGGAGAGAAACTCGAAAGAACAGAATGGATCGATGAAGAATCTGAATTCCTTGAGTTTGAACATAATGGTTTGGGCGAACCGGAGTACGTGCTGTTTGACATCAATAGTGAAGTCACAAAGCGTCTTAGCTTTAAGAAATCCACTACCGAACTCCTGCACCAATTGGCCAACGCTGAGCATATGATCGATCGGTATGATGCTCTTATAGGATTGTCTGAAGTA
>VMDK01000022.1 GCA_008080835.1 Sphingobacteriia bacterium
GTGACAACGTTCCTGTCCACATAACTCCCGGCACTTGGAGACGTACTTGTCATAAGTCGCCGAACTGTACCATCAGGATCAACCCTATATAAAATGAGTGAGTCGAAGAGGTGAGAGGGAGGAGTTTCATCCCAACTAAGTGTGAGTGCTCCATCTTGTCCAAAAACCAAACACATCGTTTCAGGAGGATCAACTACCGGAGGAGGTTTCACTACGATCTTGATGAGTGCAGTACTATCCAGCGATAATGGGCAGCCGATGTCGTAACTATAAACGGCTATTTCAAGTGTGTCTCCAATATCCTCACATGTTGGGATCAGACCGAATGGGATCTTTGCATCTGCTACCGCAGTAACGTTCTCAGTGTAGATTACAAATTTTCCGTCAAGCTTCGGCTCAGGATTAAATCGAACATAGAAGGTGTCCTCATCAGGGTCATAGATGAAATAGTCAAACTCCAACGTGTCAAAAGCAGTGACCTCAAAGATCTTATCGCTCATTCTAGGCGCTCTGTTGAGATTCCCAAATTCGAGTTTGAAAGCCACGTTACTACAACGAGGACTTAAGTTCTTCGGACTGTATGCATTCGAGGTGGTGGGGAAATCACTGATCCGATGTTCACCGGATCCGTATTCCGGGCAACTGCCACAAATGCTCTGATAGATGAACCCTTTTTTGTCGAAGCGGCTTGTTCCACCATCGACGTGGTCATTCGTTCTACTACCTCCAAACCAAGTAGCGTAGAGGAGTTCCTTCGCTCCTTTGCTGAGGACATACAAGTAGAAGTCCGAACCGTCCGTCGTCTTTTGATACGCATCAGGTGTGATGGTCAATTCACGCGTAGAACTGAATGATTTTCCACTGGTTTTTCCTCCCCAGCCACTGACGAATATCTTTTGGCATTCATCTACCAGAAAGGCGTTGATGGTGATGTCAGGAGCACCATCACCTGAACCGAACAATGTGCAAAATTCCAATTCATCCAGTTCCGGATTCATTTTCATGATGAACTGTCCGCTCTTGTCTTCTGAGTATACATCCCCCTTGGCTTTGATATCGCCTAAGCTGTGACCTACTACATAGATCTGATCGAATTGATCCACATCCAGTGAAAAGAGTTGTTCGTACTCATTCGTGCCAATATAAGTGGTTCGTAGAACGTCCTTCGTGGAAGGATCAAGTGCACATATGAACCCATCTGCCAGGCCTCCGCGGTACGACTCTCCGAGAGTTCCTGAAGTGTGCTTCAGATCCTTACTCTTCGTTCCTCCACTCAGAAATATCAATCCTTTCGAGTCTAGATCTATACTGTAAAATCCGTCATCGTTTGTACCACCAAAATAGGATGCCCAAAGGAGATCCGATAGATCTTCATTGAATTGCGCAAAAATGCCATCCTGTCTACCTGCGAGAGTCGATTGAAACGCATCCTTGAGGGGAAAGTCCTGAGAATATGTATTCGTTGCGATGTAGACGTTATTGTCAACATCCAGGATCACTTCTCCTCGGTGATTGTCGGCATAAAAGTATTTGAGGTTGATGGCCTCATTCAATCCGTCTTTAGCACTTCCACCCAAATATGTGGAACCCATCAGTTGGGCACCTGTCTTGTTCAGCTTGGTAACTATGATGTCCTGCGATCCATTCCGCGTTTTTTGAAAGGCGTTTTGAGTGATCGGGTAGTTGTGAGAGAATGTGGTCCCGAAGATCACAAGATTCTGATCAGCGTCGCAAACGATGCTGTGTGGGTATTCGTTATGAGAACCTCCGATATATGTGGCATAGAGTAGGGTAGTGCCATCAGCAGAATACTTGCTGATGGTGATGTCGCAAGCAAAGCCGTACTCAGAGAAATCCGAGACACCGCCATTGTATGAGATACTGAATGCACCGTTCGTCGCAGGATAACGTCCATTCGGGTCAAAGCCCATGTCCGGACCTGTGGTGATCCCTCCGGCATACATATTCCCCCAATAATCATTGGTAGCAGTAAAGCCGAAATTGTCAGCGGTGGTGCCGGAGTATGTAGCAAAGACGACCTCCGGATCGATCACAAGCGAGTCGTATGCTCCGACATCATCCATTTCAATGCCGATGCTTCCATCTTCATTGGTGATGAAATGAGCGGAGAACTCATTTTCATTTCCCTCAAATCGCATGCTGCAATGCGGGATGTTCTCACGGAATGTGCTGATCGAGCTTGTCAGTTCGATCCCTTCGGCGTCCACTTTAACCTCATCGAGATAATTGTACCTCAATTGAATGTCATTCGGATCTGCACCTGGTTTTAAGAGAAAATCATATTTAAACCCATGACCGTGAGTATATGCGATCAGGTCTATGTTGTCATAGATGTCTCGATAAACAACAGTTGGAAATTCTTTCGCATCAGAAACCCATTTCGAAGCATCATTGCCAAGAATGTAATTGACGCTGTGGCTATAAGGATCTACACCTTCAATGCTCACATGTCCATTGGTGTTTTCAAATTGCAATTCGAAATGATGGCAAGGAAGATCAGGCACTTTGGATGCTTTGATGAAATCATCATGACCGTGCTTGAGGTGCATCCATTGCTCCCATACTTCCGCATCATACTGCAGGAATGAGATGCCACTTTCCTTGAGATAGACAACTGCACCGTCAGTCTGATAGCGAAACAATACTTGTTCGTTCCACTGGCCTTTGTTTTCCTGAAACGAGATCTGAGCAAATGATAAGACCGGGCAAGCGATTGCCAGTAAGACCAGAATGAGTCTTTCAAAAGCTCGTGCTTTGAGTAGCTGTCTTTTCAGTCGAAACAAAGGAGTATTGCTCAAAGATAAGACGCGCGAACCATCTAAAATGTTGCTCGCGGGTCATTATTCACTAAAGGAATCGGATAAATTCCTCTAAATAGGAAAGTTGCAAGGACTAGTATCCGATCGCGTCGAAGTTCATGATAAGCACATCGTACTCATATTTTCTGCCATCGGTGAGTTCAACGATCACGTGAACCGTACGGTCCTTTTGGATGTCGTTGAAATTGGTTTTAGGCTCCCAGACCAGGGTTGGTAATCCATACCCATCGACCAGTTTTTGCTGTTCCAAAGGAAGCTCATTTTCACCGTCCAGCATTCGGACTTTCGCTCCTTTAAGATCGGCCTGGATCGAGAAGCTCCAGAATCGGAATGCCATCATTTTAGGGATCCGACCTTCAGGAGGCCATGATACGAACCGCTCACGGAACTTGGCGCTATCTACGTTCCCGGAGTCGTCCAGAGCCCAGAGAACAGCGTATTCTTCTGTGCTTCCAAAACCAAATGCTTTACCATTGGGATACAGGATCCATCTTCGGTGCCCGACGCTTGGATTTCTATTGTCAGCCATAAAGCTAGTTATAGCTGTGGTAGTGTTCACACCTCGGGTGAGGAGTGAATATTTTGCAGCAGTGGCACCTTCATCGGTGAAACATCTCCACTTCGTATTCGGATCGTGGTTCAATACTTGGTTAGCCTCCATCATGAGAGCGGCATCCTGACACCATCCGTTCAATTCAGGATCCAAATAGATCTCCTGAATTCCCGCGGCTCGACGGAAGTAATTGATACGGTCCTCCACCTTTTGCAATTCCTCCGGACGCATCTTTCCCGCTTTACATCGTGTTAGGTCTCCGTTCCATTCGAATCCGTTTACCTTCATGCCAGCAACGGTTTCTTCCTTGATGCGCGTCATGTAATAACTGTAGTAGAAGTCGTCCTTCGTCAAATATTCACGCTTGCGTTCCCAGAGCTCATTATCCGGTTGGATGGCTTGGATTCGATCGATCTCCTCTTCGGCCAGTCGATATTTTCTTGCTCGGATCACCTGATCCACGTATGTGCTGCACAAGGCAAGTTCTTCTTCGCTCAATTCGCGACCTGTTTTCTCCAATTGTCGCATCAGGAATCTGAAACGAGCACTCTGGTCAGCCAATTCGAGTTCCTGACCCATGCTTTTGATCAGCAGGCTTGATTCCAATTGATCCCAACTTTCCATATCCTCGGGGAATTGGACACGAGCATATTGCAGAAGTTGGTCGGCAAATGACAAACTCTTGGATTTCGCAGCATAGTCTATGATCACTGTCCAGCGGTCTTTCAGATCCGCATCTGTTTTGCCCTCAACAGTTGCCATCACGTAACGTTCTGCCAGATAATTGCTGGCTTGTATGTGCTCATGCTTGTTGAAATAATTCGCAATTGCCCAGTAGACGTGATTTGCTTCTTCTGCAACGAATGGATCGTGTTTCTTGTAAAACTTTGCATCCTTGTTCGAAAATCGGAAGACCTTCTCTGCCGTCATCTGATTCACCAGCGAGTCAGCCATGATCCGAGCACTGGTTGCTACATACGTTCTGATCTGATACAGATACAGTGCATTTTGCTTTCTGACGAAAAAGGTGTCCGTGGGGAAATACTCCAGGTTCTTGTTGATGATGTCCATCATCAGGTTTGAAGGTGGAAGTTCAGCGATCCGTGCCTTCGAAACTTCTTTCTGGTAGAAATCGAGTTTGACTCCTGCTCCGTAAACCTTTCTGGCCTGGTCCAAATAGTATGAGGCTGAATCCCATTTCTGGCGACGCCAGAATTTGTCGATATAGTACAAGTACCCTTCCTGTATCTCGGGATATATATTATCTCCTTTGATCTGGGCCTCATTTGTAAGGCTGATCGCACGCTCATAATGCTCTTCACCCATCGCTGTGTCCAGATTGTACATGGCACATTTCCCGGCCATGAAATACGAGCGAAGGTTGCCATTCATCTCGTAGCCGGTCATATAGTCGCGATAAGCTTTATTGTATTTGTTGATCTTGTAATTGTTCTCGCCCAACATGTCGTTGAGGCTGACGAAGTTGTCGACCACATCATGGTAACCGCTGAGGATTTTCCCCTCGTTGTAACGCTTTCCTTTATCGATCGCCTTGGTGCCTTCTTTGATCGCTTCGGGATTCTTCTTCAACCAGAATTCGTCACGCATGAGTTCGTACAAGACCTTTGCCTTTAGGAAATAGACTTCCGGATCCTTGCGATACTGAGGGTCTTCCTCGGAATCGGTCGCGAGTTTCAACGCGCGTTTAAGATTGTTATCATTCAGCGCCTGCTCAATGCGATATGCCTGTCCGAATGATGCGGCAGAACCGATCAGTATGGTCAGTATAGTTAGGGATAAGATTCGAATACTCTTCTTCATAGCGTTAGGAATCGACAAATATATTCTCTCCATAATTAAATTATAGTTCTTCACTTCACTCCATTCCATCCGAAGTCGATACGCTTATGAGTTCGGTCGACCAGGCTTCTGCTCTTTGAGAGAACAGTGCTTTGGTCGATCTCCAGGTTGCGGCGAACAGATCTGATGCCCTATACGCCTGCAAATCCTCTTCTCTATTCCAGATGCTGCGGGTAAAGTAAATGGCTTCCTCTCCCTCAGCTATTGTCCGCAGAAGTTCTACGTGCACGCATCCTTCTCTTGCGGCGATCCGCTCCCGGACCGTTTCGAATAATGCTTCAAATTTCTCACTGTTCTCCACTGGGAACGTCATTTTTACCAATCGGATTATCATTGTCGTATGAATAAGTCTTGATTAGAAGGTTCTACGAGAATATTACTACCCTTCTTGATACCAAGTAGTTTAGAAGCATTTCCTCGATTCACGCTGATGGCCAGCGTCCCGGCATCACAATAATAACCGGCCACTTCGCCCGGTGGCACTTCACCTGGATGCTTGCTCAGCTGGTCTATGGTCTCGTGCCTGCTCAGTACGATCTGAATGGAAGAGTTGCCTTTGATCCCCTGCAGGTCGTCCATTCGAATATTGGTATACAATGTGCCATGGTCATCCACATAGATCACAGTTCCTGTGAGTTTTCCATCCGTGATGACCGGTTTCAGTGCTCGCTTTATGACCACATTTTCCTTGGGAACTGGCTGAAGGGAGTTGCGAAAAGACTCTTGACTCAGGTCCTTGATCACAGGGGCAATGCTGGGGATAAGGTTGGCATGTTCGTCCTTGTACTTACCAAGTTCGAAGAACGATTGCTCTTCAGATAACAGCATCGGGAAAAGACCTGTGTTGTATCCTATGAAATATTGCCCAAAGCCTTCGGCAAATAAGATCTCCGGATGTGATTGTCGCTCTGAAAAATCCACGGCGACAATATGCAAGGTGCCCGGTGCACAGTGTCCAATGAGCATCTTAAGAAGGAAGTGCGATTCGTTGATGTCGGATGGTTCCACAGAGTGGGAAAGGTCCACAATTCGACAAGCGGGCATCATGCTCCAAAGTCGGGCTTTGGCGATGCCGATATAGGGTGAATTCACCCCAAGGTCAGAAGTAATACTGATAATGTCCAAACTTGCCGTAAAGTCTGTAATTTTGAAAGCGAAATTAATACATAGCTCAACAGGAACACCTATCTAATCGCCACTCAATTTGACAGAAAAGATCATCTCGATCGACCGGGTGAATCCCGGCCGTTTTTTTGGCCCAGACAATTCGAATTTCAAGTATCTCAAATCGCTTTTCCCAAAGTTGAAGCTTTCTTCTCGTGGTGACCAGATCAAAGTGTCAGGATCTATCGAAGAGATCGAAGTTTTTGAAGCCAAGATCTCGCAAATGCTGGATTACCTGGATAATCATCCAAAACTTGGTCGAAGTGAGATGGACTCCATCATATTGGAAGAGCGGGAATTCAACGGTGTTCCTCAATCCACCGAAGCGATCGTTTTTGGGCCCAAGGGTAAAGTCGTAAGAGCACGTACTGCCAATCAGCGCAATCTGGTCGAAGAGGTGGAGAAGAACGACGTCGTCTTTGCGATTGGTCCGGCCGGAACAGGGAAGACCTACACGGCTGTGGCACTCGCCGTCAGAGCCTTGAAGAACAAGGAAGTGAAGAAGCTGATTCTCGCTCGACCCGCCGTAGAGGCCGGAGAGAGTTTGGGATTCCTTCCCGGTGACCTCAAGGAAAAGATCGATCCTTACTTGAAGCCACTCTATGATTCGCTGAGCGATATGCTGCCGGCGGATAAATACGCGCGCTACATTGAGAACGGGACTATCGAGATCATACCGTTGGCTTTCATGCGCGGACGAACACTCGACAATTGCTTTGTCATTCTGGATGAAGCTCAGAACGCCACAGAGACCCAACTAAAAATGTTTCTGACCAGGATGGGACCTAACGCAAAAGTCATCATTACGGGGGACCTCAGTCAGATCGACCTTCCGCGTCATCAGCGCTCCGGTCTGAAGGGAGCTTTGAGGATCCTCGGACGCATCAAAGGTATCCGCATTGTGGAAC
>VMDK01000012.1 GCA_008080835.1 Sphingobacteriia bacterium
CTCAATTTTCGTGCTGAACTCTATGCCCCCGCCTTCAAACTAGCTGAGGAATGCCCGGCTGTACCGTTCCCTTCACCGGGTGCATTGGTCAAGCCGCCATTGGGTCCACTGCTGTAGGTAAATGACTTGAATGAGATAATAGAAAGCGCAACGAGAAATAAGAGGGTAGTTAGTTTTTTCATAGATGTCCTTACAAAAGTATTAGACAACATCTATCGGTCTTTCGTTGCGTGAACAAGTTTAACAGAAGTGTCATAATTATGGCAATCGTCTGGAGAAAGCGTGACCTATTCCACCAGCGCCTTTTCCATGATCTCGGTCACCAATGCCGAGCTAGCCTGAGATTGTGAGTTGATCTCAATAAAATTTCCACCTCCTCGCGCAGCGATGGTTTGCATGAACTGTCTAGGTTCATTTTTCTTACCAAATCCGATCACAGAAATGCTTACTCCTTTTTCTCGTTCTTCCAGAGCGAGGTCATAGAGGTCCTTATTGGAGATCTCTCTGGAGTTGAACAGACCATCTGTTGCCAAAATGATCTGATTGTTTCCTCCCGGGATGAAATTCTCATGGGCAATGCGATAGGCAGTGAGCATTCCTTCAGCCCCAAACGAATTCCCTTTGGCCGTTAAACTATCGATCGTGGCATAGATCAGATCTTTTCGATCACCCGGGCAAGACTCCAGAACTACTTCAGACCGACTACTGTACGTGATGATCGTTAGCATATCCTGACTTCTCATCACACCGGTCATCTGTTTCATTGACGTCTTGAGAAGATCGAGCTTTTCTCTGATCTTCATGCTTCCGGAGACATCGATGAGCATGACCAGGTTATTGGAAACGTATTTATCGCTATTGAGCAGCCCCCTTCCATCGAGATCTTCCATGGTGGAGGTTTCTATAGGTTCGTTAGTTGAATCGGCTCTGGTTTGCTCGATATGGCTCTCCGCGATCTCGGGTTCCTTGATCTCATTGGTATCTGTCTCCGTGATCACCAATACATCACGCTCCACGATCCTCCGGTTCTTATATTTTTCATCCGTCCATTTGCGCAAACGCTCGATGGCATCCATATCATCTTCCCCTTCCGGCTCCAATTCGATGAATTCGTCGGTGGGATCCTCATCACTGCTACGTGCAAATGACTCTTCCGAGATCAGTGCTCGCTCAATGTAAACGGCGATCGCCCCGCTATGGCGGTTTACATATATGGACTGATTCGCTTCTTTATATCCGGGTTTAGAGATCTTCACATTGTATAGTCCCATTGGAATTCCTGTCAGATCGATCAGTTCTTTCCGGGTATTTTCCATCACTAACCTGCGTTCATTATTCTGTAGAAGCACGTCTACTCCGTTGATCACCAGTCCGGTCTCTTTATCGTACACGGTCAATGAAGCCAGTCCGCTTTCCAATCGAAGGTCTGCTTTTGACTTATCTACTTTAGGGCATTCGGTGTATGCATCCGGATGTATGGATAGGATCTTCCCTTTGAGAACGATCTTCAGAGGATCATCCGAGCCACTATGATATAAATCCTGGCGCACGCTCAGGTTCCCTCCTTCATCCGTGTAATAATGGACCACTATCTCCGCACTAGCGCCGGGCTGAATGTATCCCTTCGGAATAGCTATCTGGATATTCCGCTGATAGGGTACGGGTAAAAATATAACCGGGGATGATCCCGTGTTGGTGAATTCAAAACGAGCCGGTGGGTTATTCCACATGCTGACTTTCCCAAAGTTGAACACTCTTGGATTCAACTCCTGTGACATCCCGAGCAGGTTTGAAAAGGAGAGCAGTATTATGGCTATAGTTCGCTTCAAATGAAACTAGATCTATGTTTTGAACGTTCAGAGATTGAGAATATTTCGAATTCTCTATCTTGGCAACGACTGATAGAGTTCAAAAATCAAACCAGGCTTGATCAATTTTTACCGCATCCTTCAAGTTGACGATTTTTCAGGCGTTCACGAGGTGAAACGTTCTTATCGGCGTCTTGCCAAGAAGTATCATCCCGATGTGAGTTCCGATCCAGAAACGTCTGAGCTGTTCAATCTGGTGAACACGGCATATTCTACCCTCAGTGACCCCAGGACCAAACTGCGCCACGACAACGAATTAAGACAAGCGCTGGCATACGACAAAACCCGACGGGATATTGACGTCGACGCTGAAGCCATTAAAGCGAAACAACGGCTGTGGGCGGAAAGACAGCGCAGATATGAAACCAGGGCCTATGCTTTAAAGGATCAGGCATTCCCGTTTAAATACCGGATCGCTTTGTCACTGGTGTGCGCATTTTGGGGACTTCAATTGATCTATTCCCATTGGTTTGTGAATCTTGCAACGTACAGCAACTGGTACTTGACCGCCGGAATCGCTGTCTTTGTCGGTTCATCTATTTTCCTGCTTTCCTCTCTCTTCACCTATTATCGAATGAGGTCGATCGTTGAGAAAAGACACATCAATTATGAGAGTATCAGTTGGTCTTTGTTCCTGGGATTGTTTCTCGCCGGACCCTGTTTGATCCTTGGATTGAACACCGTTCGAAAGAGTTATCATCTGGAGAAGTATGGAGTAGTCGAGAGAGCAGAGATCACAGATGTCCGATACTCGAGAGTGATCTACACCTTTACTGCGAACGGAGAAGAGACGATCACAAAATCAGGCCTTTTGAAGGATGACCATATATTCGATCTCAATCAGCATTGGATCATGGTGAAATATTCAGCGGCCGACCCAAGAATAACACGATTGGTCAAGAAAGAGGACTAAGCATTCCTTTTTCCTTCGCCGACGAAATGGTCTTCCTTGGATTTGAAAAGGACGTTGAACGTAGTCAGTGATCCATAGATCCGGGTGATGTACTGCTGCAAATTCACTTTATCCTGATCGTCCAGGGCCTTGTGGCTGTTAATGTTCTGCTCCAAGACTCGCAGACGGTCGCGAACCATCACGATCTTATGGAAGAATGTGTCGATAGGGATCTCTTTCACCTGAAGATTCTCGTCTTTAGGTTCAAGCACAAGGAGTCCTCCTTTCCAACGATCTGCTATTTCAACGGACCCGGTTTGCATCCCGTGCTTGTCGAATAAATCAAGAATCATTTCTTCAACCTCATCAAAGCTGATCATGTTTGCAGGAGTATCGATCTCTTCCACCACTTCCATATCTGCCGAACGGTCAATTTCCCTAAGTCCACCTTCAAAGTAGGAAATGGAATACGTCTTCAGACCGATTGCGCAGATTATTCCTTGTCCGTATTCTTCGTGCTTTATTCTTGTACCAATACCAAGATTTTCCATGTCAGATTTTTTTGTCAAAAATAGAATTTGCAAGCACATTAGATCATCTTCTTCCGTTGAATTTGACAGCACCTTGTCAATTGCTGCTCTCAGCCAATTCTTCATAGTACCTTTGTGCCATGCAACGCTTTTTTTCACCGGGTAAATTGATGATCACATCAGAATATGTGGTACTGAGAGGTGCGAAAGCGTTTGCACTTCCCACTGTGAAGGGACAACACTTGTTGGTAGACGAGCAGGACGATGCAGATCTGTCTGTTGTCTATTGGAAAGCTTTGGATCATGAAGGAAAAGTTTGGATGGAAGCCACACTCCAAGGACCGGATATGGATCTGGCTCATGATCGATTTGGAAATGCCACAGATCTGAGCGATCTACTGCGCTTTTGTGCAAGTCTGAAACCACAAAGATTCACCGACAAAGAGATCAGTATCGAGACAAGGCTCGAATTCCCTCGTGATTGGGGTCTGGGCAGTAGTGCCACTCTTTTCGCAAACCTTGGGAAATGGTTGGATATCGATCCGACCGCATTGTTGTGGCATG
Organism: Sphingobacteriia bacterium; assembly: GCA_008080835.1. Taxonomy (GTDB): domain Bacteria; phylum Bacteroidota; class Bacteroidia; order NS11-12g; family UBA9320; genus VMDK01. Next base: position 3,855 of record VMDK01000012.1, read on the forward strand.
GTCACAGCGGCAGCGGTTATGATGTGATCACTTGCAGGGAAGGCAAACCGGTGGTCTATACGATGCTTGAAGATGATGCAGGTGAGAGAAGTTATCATTTCGAATCCGTGACTTGGGATCCTCCATTTCGTGATTTCATACATTTCGTCCACCTGGGACAAAAGCAAAACAGTGAACGGGAGATCGGGCTTTACGCCAGAGAACAATTGAGTTCCTGTGTGCATGCAGATTTTGATGCCATTACGGAAGAGATACTTGCGGTGAAAACTATCAGAGAATTTGATTTCTTGATACGCACACACGAAAAGATGTTATCGGCGTTGTTGGGAAGAGTACGAGTGAAAGAAGATATTTTCCCGGATTATCCGGGTGAGATCAAATCTCTTGGTGCCTGGGGTGGAGACTTCGTCCTGGCAACGGGAACTTCAGAGGACATGAACTATTTTAAAGAAAAAGGGTTCTCGACCATATTGAGCTACCATCAAATGATAGGACAAGTAAAAGCATGAGTGCAGTACGGACATACAGATGGCAAAGTCCATCGAATATTGCCTTGGTCAAGTACTGGGGCAAAAAAGGGATACAGCTTCCCGCAAATGCTTCCATCAGTTTCACTTTAGATACTTGTCATACCGACACAAAACTGACCGCCAAACTTTCTGAAGGAAATCCTCAGTTGAACGTACACGTGAATGGTCAATTGAAAGAAAGCTTCAAACCGAAGATCGAGCAATTCATCGAACGTGCTTCGGTGAGATATCCGGTGTTATCTCATTTGGATCTGGATCTTGAAACTTCGAATACATTTCCACACAGCAGTGGAATTGCCAGTTCGGCAAGTGGAATGAGTGCTTTGGCACTTTGTCTGTGCAGCTATCTAAGAGATTCCGATCTGCTTCAAGGTGAATTCATGCAAGAAGCCAGCATCCTGGCGAGGCTAGGGAGCGGTAGTGCATGTCGTTCGGTGTATGGAGATCTGGCAGTTTGGGGAGAACACAAGGATGTGGTTAGAAGTAGCGACGAATATGCGGTTCCCTTCACTGATTTCCATGAAGTATTTTCCGACTATCGTGATACGATCCTCCTTGTACACAAAGGAACTAAGAGTGTCTCCAGCACTGTAGGTCATGGCCTTTTGGAAGGACATCCTTTTGCGGAGAAGCGATTTGAATTGGCGGAAGCGAACATGTCATCGCTGCTCATAGCTCTTAACAGTGGCGATCTCGATCGATTCATTGAGATCGTTGAAGATGAAGCTTTGATGCTTCATGCCATGATGATGACGTCCTCCCCTTCATTCATATTAATGGAGCCTGGAACGGTCGCGATCATTAAAAAGATCAGGGAGTTTCGTGAACAAAATGCCATTCCTGTTGCTTTTACCCTTGACGCTGGCGCAAATGTTCATGTGTTGTATCCTGCAAAATTTGAAGAACAGGTGCTGAACTTTGTGGACAAAGAGCTTGTTTCATATTGTGAAGGCGGTTCCTATCTTTGCGACACCGTTGGGAAAGGCCCTAGGGAATTGACATGTTAAAAGATTCATTATTCTATGCGAAAATCCTCCTCTTTGGAGAGTACGGGGTCATTCATGATTCGATGGGGCTGTCGATTCCGTACAATAGTTACAAGGGCAGTCTGAAATTCGAGTCCGAAGGATCTGAAGGAGAGGAATCTTCCAATCAACACCTTCGCAGCTATCTCGAGTATCTGAAGTCGGTTGAATCGGAGCATTTAAATCTCGATCTGAAGACATTCGGTAACGACATTGACAACGGTCTGTATTTCGACTCCAGCATCCCACAAGGGTTTGGGGTTGGAAGTTCAGGAGCGCTGGTGGCTGCTGTTTACAACAAGTACGCGATCAACCCGATTCTCGCTGAGGGGCACGAGAAAAGGGATATTGCTACACTCAAAGAAGTGTTCGCGATCATGGAATCTTATTTCCACGGAAAAAGTTCAGGATTGGACCCATTGATCTGTTACCTAAACCTTCCGGTGCTCATCAAATCAAAGGATGACTTGGGAACCGTAGGATTACCTCAAGCATCTTCTGAAGGCAAAGGAGCTATATTCCTGGTCGACAGTGGTTCTCCGGGATCCACGCAACCTATGGTCAACATCTTCATGGAAAAGATGAAGAACCAGGGATTCCGAAAAATGCTTCGAGAAGAGTTTAAAAAATACAATGATGCCTGCATTCAGGCTTTCTTGAAGCGCGATGTGAAGCCATTGTTCTCAAATATCAAGCAACTTTCCCGCTTGCTTCTGGAGAATTTCACACCTATGATCCCGCACGTATTTCACAAACTTTGGAAGGAAGGGATCGAGTCCAATGATTACTACTTGAAACTTTGCGGTTCAGGTGGTGGCGGTTATGTCCTTGGGTTCACTGAAGACATTGACAAGGCCAAACAAAAACTCAAAGACTACCAACTTGAGGTAGTATTCACTTTCTGATCGTGGGCGGAGGGATGCTAAGTCGGACACAGCGGATCTTCTTTTTGAAGATCATCGCATTGTTGTCGATCGTTCGTTGGTATAATATCCTCATAACCGCCGGTGCTCAGTACCTAACGGCGATCTATGTTTTCACCCCGGATATGGGATGGAAGGAAGTCTTGAAGGATGTAAACCTCCATCTGATGGTCTTTTGTACCACGTTGATCATAGCTGCCGGATACATCATCAACAGTTTTTACGATCTGGAGAAAGACCTGGTGAATCGGCCGGAGCATACCATATTTGGCAGACTGGTGAGCAAGAGCTTTTGCTTGTACTGCTACCTTGCCTTTAACGTGATCGCAGTATTCGTATCACTTTTCGTGTCATTCAACGTCTTCATCTATTTCGGTCTATTTACCATAGCTCTGTGGTTCTACTCGCACAAACTGCAACGAATACCTGTGATCAGAGAGCTCAGTGCCTCGCTCTTGTCGGTGGCAAGTGTTCTTGTGATCGGACTGTTTTACGGCAATATCAAGCTGGAGCTGCTGTTCTACGCGTTCATGATCATGCTCGTGTTATTCAACAAAGAGATCATCAAAGACGAGATCAACATTGAAGGCGACACGCTCTACGACTACCGTACTATCCCGATCTATTTTGGTTCGAGAATGGCGTTCGGATGGTTATCGGTATTCTCTGTCATGGCCATTGCTTGTGCGTTGTTCTTTTTGGTAGAGCACACGGAACTGGTCTTCGAATTTTTCATGTTCCTGATGGTGATATTACTTGTCTGGGTCATGGGTTTGATGCGTCGTCCTGATCGAGTCACATTGAGAATGAGCAACAATCTTTATAAGGTGCTCATCGTGATCGTACTCGCGATGACGGTTTATCTGTAGCTCCTAGAGTTTCTTTCTGGAATATTTTACGTGTTCGAATTTTGC
>VMDK01000094.1 GCA_008080835.1 Sphingobacteriia bacterium
TGCCAAAACGGGATTCAGTAATCAACCCGAAGAAATGCAGCAACCTAAGATCAAGAACGTACGACCATTGGGATTCCAATGGGTGACTCAGGATCCTTTCCTGTTTTGTGTCCATCATGAAGACAAATTCCCAAAAGGAAATGACAGAATGGGACCTGATCCGTCTGAATTCGAGGGTCGAGACATGGGTCAGGATTTCATGATCAAAGATGGATACCGCATGTATCACGGTCGCACCGTTCCCGGATTCCCTGGACATCCGCATCGCGGGTTTGAGACCATCACGGTTGTGCGAGAAGGGATGGTGGATCATAGCGACTCCCTCGGAGCAGCAGGACGCTATGGAGATGGAGATGTTCAATGGATGACCGCCGGGAAAGGAGTTCAACATGCCGAGATGTTCCCACTAATCCATAAAGACAAGGAGAATCCTATGGAATTGTTCCAGATCTGGTTGAACTTACCGGCGAAGAACAAAATGGTGGATCCTTACTTCCGTATGCTGTGGGCCGATACGATCCCACTACACAAGCATAAAGACTCAAACGGTAAAGAAACCCGTGTAGAGGTGATCGCCGGTAAAATTGATGGCTCCAAAGCCCCGGCTCCACCGCCGGAATCATGGGCTGCGGAAGAAAGCAATGAGATCGGTGTTTGGAATATCAAGATGGACGCCGGAGCGAAATGGACCCTTCCGAAGGCAAGTCCCGGGGTGAACCGAACTGTCTATTTCTACAATGGCGATAGTCTGAAGATCGGAGATCAGGTGATCCCGAATTACCACAGTGCTGATGTTCAAGCCGATGTAGAGGTGGTACTTGAAAGCGGCAACAAAGCTGCCGATATTCTGATTCTACAGGGCAGACCGATCGCAGAGCCTGTGGTTCAACATGGTCCTTTCGTCATGAATACGCGTCAGGAGATCGTGCAGGCCTTTGACGACTACCAAAAAACACAATTCGGTGGCTGGCCATGGCCGGTGAGTGACCCTGTTCATCCAAGAACGAAAGGTCGTTTTGCGAAGCATGCCGACGGGCATGTGGAAGAAAAGGGCTAGATCATTCCTGCTTGCGCAGATCCGGATTGTAGATCATCGTGATCTGCAGATAATACTTCCCTGAATTATTCAATGCTTGGCGCAACCATCCCAGTTGAACATTGGATTCTTTCTTCAACTGATACCCCAATGCCGCATACAAGCGATTCCTGTCGAAGAAGGTCTTCTCGGCATTCACAAAGATCTCGTCGTAGGCAGATAAGAAGACCGCACCGGGTTCAATAGTTTCCTTGTTCAGTGGGCAAAAGGCCATAAGACGATATCGGAAACGATTCCTGTAGTTGTCGTTGACCCAACGCTGCTCGATCCTGTATCTATGCTCGAATTTGACCCGACCCAAATGCTGCGTGGTGATCAACTGCTGCCATATTCGATGCTCCTTGACTTCAGGTTCTGACTGGGGACTGTCGTAGACATAACTCGGTATAAATGCATATCCTGCTGTAGCAAAAGCATTTCCCTGAAAATGGTAATTCAACCCTGTTCGGATCATCAATTGTTCTGCATTGAATCCACTGATCACGTGACTTCGGAACTGGAATTCTGTATGGACGCTCAACTTGTCTGAAACGCGATTCTGACCGAAGTACATGGTCCACTGACCGAAGCGATCTTCCTGCGCAATCGCCGGTTGACACACATGACTTAGAACAAACAAGGTGAAGCAAAAGCGAATAATTTTCATTTTCTGAATATAAATATCTTGAAGGTGTCTACGAGAGTCGAATAATGGTTTACAGTAATATTATACGTTCTCATACCAATCGAACTTGTCTCGGATGATTTTTTCCTTATTCTCTTCGATGTACGTCAAGAAAGCAGCGGAGATCGGGGTCTGATTCTTGCCTTTCAACCAGATCAGATTCCAAGTAGTAGTTATTGGCAATCCCTTGACATTCACGATCTGAAGTTGACCGCTGAGAAGCTCATTCTTGATCCCGATAAGAGGAGTCACCGTAAAACCCAGTCCGGCCAAGACGGCTTGTTTGACCGCTTCGTTTGAAGTCAGCGTGATCTGCCGGTTGGTCGTGATGCCATTGGAGCGCATGAATTGCTCCATTGCCTGCCTTGTAGTGGACCCCTTTTCACGAAACACGAAGTTCTCATTTTGAAGATCCTTCAGATTCAGTTTTGGCAGTGTCTTCGCAACGGTGGCTTTTCGAACGAGGTAGAGCCTGTTGCTCATCAGATCTTGTTTCTCGACGGACAGATTCTCGGGAAGTACGGACACCAAGGCAAAGTCGACACTGTTGTCGTTCAGATGTTCCAGTACAGTGGCCTTATTGGTTACATCCATAGTCAGTTTCACCTGAGGATGCATTTTCAGAAAGTCAGTCAGGAAGTACGGCATGATATACTTGGCCGTAGAGACTATCGATATCTTGAGATCGCCCGAGAGCAATCCCAGATATGACGATCTTGTCGTTTGGATCAAATCTGTCTCCCGAAGGATCTTTCGAGATGCATTTGCGATCTCTTTTCCAAAATCGGTCAGGTACACTTTTCTACTAATGACCTCTATGATCGGGATCTCAAGCTGATCCTGCAATTTCTTCAATTGAATAGAAACAGCAGGCTGGGTCAGGTGCAGTGCTTCAGCTGCTTTGGTGATGCTACCTTGATCGGCTACTTCCACAAATACCTTGAGCTGATGCAGTGTAAAATGCATAAATATAATTTATGTCAAATGTAATTATTATAAATATAAATTTATGAATGTATACTTTCAATTTTGCACAGGTCAAAAAAGAAATAATCATGCATACAGTTAAACTCATCGACTCTACCTACCCGGAATCCAGAGCAAGAGAAGTGATCCTTTCATTACTCAACGACAAGATCCGATTTATCAATTTACAGATCCTCTCACTCGAGGAGAAAGAGAATTTGGACACCCTTCACCTGAGAAGTCGCTTGGAAGAACTCAAGGCTGAACGCGATCAGATTTGTGATCTTCTGAGATCAGAAGGATCTGCGCCAATTCAGGTCAATTGCAGCATTGAATTTGAGGTGCTGAATTCCTTGATTAGATCACGGTACACAAAACTCCAAACCGGAGTTCCATGCACGAAAACGATCGGCTCACCTGCTCCTTCATCCACATAGGACATAAAACCTGCACCCGTATTGAACTCGAGTACAGTGAATGGATACTCATTTGCATCGAGCCATTCCGGAATACGATCTTTAGATCTAGCCATTGGTCTTATCATTAGTGCCCGGTCTGCGATGCACGAAGAACATCTCCATCTCACCTTTCCCTTGGACTTCACGTGTACCTCTGGACTCGCAGTCAAACTCGTCCTTGATCAATTCATAGGTGTCTTTGGAAATATTGAGTTCTCCCACAACCCCGTTGGTTTCCATACGAGCTGCAGTATTCACAGTATCGCCCCAGATATCAAAGGCAAACTTCTTCACACCGACCACTCCTGAAACCACTGCACCACTATGCACACCTATTCGAGCTCTGAAATGTGGCTTTCCTTCCTTCTGCCGTTCAGCGGCGTATTCATCCATGAAATCCATGATCTCAAAAGCTGCTCTGATCACGTCATGGGGATCAGCTGTTGTGTCTTCGTTCAATCCGGCTGCACACATGTACGCGTCACCGATGGTCTTGACCTTCTCCAGTCCGTACTTGTCAATGATGGCATCATAGGCTCCGAAACAATGATCCAATTCGCTGACGAGCTCTTCCGGAGATACCTGTGCCGCCAAATTCGTAAAGCCTTCAAAGTCAGAGAAGAATACGGTAGCCAGCTCATGTTTTTTAGCTGTTACTGACCCTTCCGATTTAAGCTCGGAAGCAATATCCTCCGGTAAAATATTCAATAACAAATTCTCCGAACGTTCCCTCTCCTGTTCGATGATCTCATTTTTCTCGTGAAGCGCTTTGTTGCGCTCTTCTACATCCTTTCGGTGATTGTACGCGACAATGAATAGAGTGATGCGCCATACGGCAAAGGCTAGTATCAGGATGACCAAGCCAATGAACCAGTTCGTTCTCCAATATGGTTTGTTGATCTTGAAGGCAAATCCTGCCACTTCTTCACTGCGTGAGCCGTCTGTCGCAAGGGCATAGACCTGAAATTCATAATCTCCGGGAGGGATCGCCTGAAAACTCAACTTGCGCTGGTCTGTGTATACCCACAGACTGTCTAATCCCAGTATGCGGTACTTGAACTTGGTATTCTTCCCAGACTCGAAAGCAACTGCAGAATACGAGATCTCAAGTTTGTTCTGATCATGTGCAAGCTCATAGCGTTCCTTCAATTCCACAACGCTGTCCGCAATGCGTAACTGGTACAAATAGGTGATCGGTTTTGCCTTTTTCTGCTCTTTGGGGATCTCAAAGAAGCTTACCCCTTTGTCGGATGCAACGAATACCTCTTCCTTATTGACGAAGATGTCGTTGATGTAATTTGATTTCAGACCATCGGAGCGCTTATAGACGTCCACGATCGGGTTCTCGTAGTCCTCATTCTGAAAGCGGATCTTGTTCAACCCATTGTTCGTACCGAGCCACATGGTGCTGTCGTTTTCTCTGAATATGGCATGGCAGATATTACTGGACAAGCCATGCTCCATATCCAATACGTGGTAACTCTCACTGGTTTGGAGCAGCACGCCTTCTCATTGTGTCCCCATGGCTGTCACGCCGGGTTTCAATTTGGTCATGGCTCGAACTCTTCCACTGAGTAATCGATGGTCGCCACTTCTGTCATGTACCGAATCCCCTAAAAGCTGAACCAGCCCTTTATTGGTTCCAATGAGCACATTACCGGGCTCATTCACGAGGATGCTGATGCTTCGCTTGTTGTAAATGCGCTCGACAGAATCCGGGTTAGAAAAGGCAACACGATATGCTCCGCTGCTTGTGCCATAGTACAAATCATCCTCATACCGAGCCAGACATTTGATGCTCCCAGAATGTTCATACTTGACTTCAAGCGTGTTCTTATCGAGTACGAACAAACCACGGTCGGAAGCAACCCAAAGATCGTCGTGGATGTAGATATCCAGGATACGATTGTACACAGACCTTCCCAATACCGTCTTAATACTCTGAGTGCGATTCCAACGTTGCAATGTCCCATTCTGAAATCCGGTCAACAATGAGGAGTCGAACACGTTCACTATGCTGTATACATTGTCGAAATCGAGTCCGGTCTCCTTGTCCAGGAAATTCACATAGGTTCTCGAACGCATCAACACACCAGCTCCCAGCGTAGTGTACCACTTGTTCGATTCTCGGTCGATCAGATAGTCACTGATCTCATATCCTTCGATCTCCGGAAGTGGTTCTTTGTTCTCGATGAAGGTGTCCTTTGCGACCTCTTCACCCAGAACCGGAACTCCATTTTCCCAAGACAATGAGTGTGTATAGAGATTGTTCCCTGAACGGAAGTGTAGAGACCGGTCTGTTACTTCCTTTACTTCTATGTAGCGGTAAGGAATAGGGAGCAGTGCACTTATTTCATTTCCATAAAACGCAATGGCATTGTCTCTGTGCGTTCCGATCCAAAGATTTCCTTCTTTGTCCTCATACGGCTCCATAAACAAAGAATTGATCTCCAGTGATCGAAGAAGTGTATCAGTGCTCCCGTTCACCATGTGACCGTGACTGTAATAACTCAATCGTCCATTGAACGGGAAGAACCAAATCCGGTCTTTAGTGTCCTCGGACATGAAGAATATCTCGTTGTCACCTAAACCTTCAAGTCTTCCATAGTTTCTAAAGAAAATACCATCAAATCGACTCACACCTGACTCGGTACCGAACCATAAAAATCCCTGACGAACCTGATGAATGCTATACACGGTAGAGCTCACCAAACCATCTTCAACTGTGTAATTTCTGTAAAATGGTTTTTGTGCTACCGACTGGGCCGTTAAAAAGACCCCAAAGAGGAAGAGAAGAAATTTCTTGAACCGTGTTGGTTGCATTCTGTCGGTCGACTTTGAACAAGTATAATTGAGATTGTCATGTGTCGTCAAGGCCGTTGTCGAATCTGAGACTTATCAACTTCCCGTGGCATAGTGCCGAAATATTCGTTATTTTGTAGCTGCAACGCGTCTCTGTGTTGCCAATCTTTATGCCTGTAAATATCAACGGATTAAATAACTTAATCGAACATCTGGAAGCTTGCGGTGAAGGCGATTTCGCCACCTCAGTGCAAGGCCTCCAATTAGAAAAAGAAGAAATACTCCCTTATGCACATTGGTCAGAGAAACAATACACCAGAAACTGTGTTGCACACTCCGATCTGTATGAGCTCATCCTCCTTTGCTGGGAACCCGGACAAGACACACCCATCCACGATCATGGTGGCGAAGAGTGCTGGGTCTATCTGGTCGATGGCGAACTGGAAGAAGAGCGACTCACTCTTGTAGGTGACAATTTTAACCTGGACCAAAAGCGAACGTGCAGGTCAGGAGATCTCACCTACATGAACGACGACATGGGATGGCACACGCTCTCCAATGTAAGTCGCTCCAGAAGCATGAGTTTGCACCTTTATGCAAACCCGATTGGGAAATGCCGTGTTTACAATGAAGACGATTCGAAGATCGAGGACCATTTCCCCGAATACGATACTGTCAAAGGCGAACTTAACGCGAATATCAGCGTACAATGAATCAAGAAATTGAATTATTCAATAAGCTCGTAACCAGTTTGTTACGAGATGATAAGGAACAACCTGTTGTCAAACCTATCCCTCCGGAACAGCTGTTCCAGACCTTGGATCTGGACCTGGAAGATGATGCCATCAGCGAGGCTCAATTTGAAGAGATCCTCACCACATTGGTATCCAAAACACCGAAGACAGGGAACATTAAATTCTTCAACCAATTGTTCGGTGGTCGACAACCGAAAGCGATTTTAGGAGACTTACTTGCGGTCATCCTCAACAACAGCATGTACACTTACAAAGTGGCAGGGCCACAAGTGGGCGTTGAAAAAGCGGTATTGCGCAAGGTTGCTCAAATGATTGGTTATCCTGAAACAGCCGATGGGACATTCCCAACCGGTGGATCGCTGAGCAATTTCATGGCGCTCGTAATGGCTAGGGACCGCGTGGGTCATGAAGTAAAAGAGGAAGGAGTTCGACAGGAGTTGATCGCGTACACCTCAGAGGATTCTCACTAT
>VMDK01000114.1 GCA_008080835.1 Sphingobacteriia bacterium
TGACTCCGACGAAACCCGACAAAAGGTTCCATATGCATGCGCGGTGGCCAGTGCTTTTGGGGCACGAGTTCACATTTACGGGGTAAGTGGAAGCAAGTCGGGACCAACGGAGAGCAGGATCAATGCTTATGTTCGTCAGACGGCTGATTTCATGCATGAACGAGGTGTTCGCACGAGTGAGAAAATCGAACTTGGTGTGAAGAGCTTACCTACTGCTGTACTGGATTACTCAAAAGAGGTCCGGGCCGGATTGGTGGTCATGATGACCGAAACCGAAAGTGCCGGAGTGATCATGGGTAGCTACGCCCAGCACATCATCAACAACAGTGTGGTACCTGTGATGAGCATCCACTCGCGTGATCTGAGGGTTGCGGGAGCAGTGGGATATTGATCCAGTAATCAGAAAATTTCAACTAGAAAATCAGAGTTCGGGTGATCAAAGCCCTTTCCCTTTATGCACTACCCCGGCCGCAGGTTGGGCTTTTGGCATGATGATCAGATCGTTTATGTTCACATGTGGTGGTCGGCTCACCACATACCACATGGCATCAGCGATGTCCTCGGCAACGAGGTTCTCAAATCCATCGTAAACGTGTCCCGCCTTTTCCGTGTCTCCCTTGAATCGCACGATCGAGAACTCTGTTTCCACGGCACCCGGGTGAATCCCTGAAACGCGAATATTGAATTCTGCCAACTCTCGACGCATGGCTTTGTTGAGCGCGTCGACCATGTGCTTGGTCCCACAGTACACATTTCCATTGGGGTACACTTCTTTGCCGGCGATGGAGCCGATGTTCACGATGTGTCCGCTACCGGTCTCGATCATCCACGGAATGATCTGCCGGCTGATGTACAATAGGCCTTTTACATTCGTGTCGATCATCTGATCCCAGTCATCCGGATCGCCATTGCGGAGCTGATCCAACCCAGCTGCAAGACCGGCATTGTTCACCAACACATCCACATGATCGAACAAGCCTTTCATATCAACGGCCGCCTGTTCCACCTGAGAGCGATCTCTTATATCAAAACTCAACCCATGCACCATAACCCCGTACTGAGCACTGATCTCGTTACAAGTCTCCTCAAGTCGTTCCGCTCTACGCCCGGTCAATATCAGATCGTAACCGTTCTCGGCGAGGATATTCGCACAGGCTCTGCCGATACCGGCAGTAGCTCCTGTGATGATCGCATTTTTTGTCATATGTTCTTCAATTAGACAACCGTTTTGGTCGCGCACGAAATTAAAAATTAATAATTTGCAGCCTGCCCATTGACCACGTATGAATTTCGAGATCGTTTCCGAAGAAAACCACAATCTGTGCACCTTCTATTCCCCGCTCATCACAGAGGAGATGACTGTCGAACTCAATACTTTGTTGCGAGATGGACTCATACAAGCACCGTACTTGGTGTTGAGCGGAGCAGAGGTGGAACGCATCGAACCGGAAGCCTATGGGGGACTAACAGAGATCTCCGATCTGATCGATGCAGCCGGTGGGAAGATGTACTTCGTGGATTTCTCAGAATTGCTCACTGCCGAGATCAGTGAACACGAATTCTCATCGGATCTGGACCTTTTCGAAGTGCTCGACGAGATAGAGGCGTTGGTCTTGGATCAGGAACTGGACGACGAAGATTGAGGTGAGTGTGGAATTACACATATTGGGTAGCAGTTCGGCATCACCGACTAGGGATCGAAGCCAAAGTGGTCAGATCCTGGATATCAATAAGTTGCGAGTACTCATTGATTGTGGTGAAGGGACGCAGTACAAGTTGATCCGGGGAAATCTGAGCTACCAGAAGATAGATATCATCCTGATCAGCCATTTGCACGGAGATCACTATCTGGGATTATTCGGGTTGCTGAATACGATGTCGCTCAACCACCGAACCCGACCGCTCCATGTGTACTCACCGGGAGGGTTGAAGGAGTTGATAGACCACCATTTTCGCGTTTCGAACACTACCTTGAGATACGAGCTCATCGTACATGAGATCCTCGGCGGAGAAGAATTGATCTACGACGAAGGAAATATTGAAATGCATGCCTTGCCCGTCCAGCACAGGGTACCATGCTATGCTTATTTGATCCGTGAAAAGACGGTCAATCGTAAGCTGAATATGTATGTATGTGAGAAGTATGGAGTTTCTCAGGAAAATTTCAAAGCCTTGAAAAGGGGAGAGGATCTGACCCTAGAAGATGGCTCTGTGCTGAGCAATGAGCTACTCACATTCAACTCGGAACCTCCTTTCTCTTATGCGTATGTTACAGACACGATCTACCTGGAAGAGCTCGCGCGTAGGTTCAGTGGCGTTCAGGTTCTTTACCATGAAGCCACTTTTTTGGATAATTTAATGGACAGGGCAGAAATGACCTATCACTCCACTGCTGCCCAAGCAGCTCGATTTGCCTCTAAAGCCCTTGTTAATCAGCTCATTATCGGTCATTTTTCATCTCGATACGATGACCTTCAACCTCATTTGGAGGAAGCGAGAGCCCTTTTCCCGAATACCGAACTGGCAGAGGAAGGGCGGAGTTTCTTCTTCAAATAAATTATTCACAGTGCTCGTTGTCCTTCAGGGTTAGCGCGACTACCTCACGCTGATATCTTTGTGTACTTAGCGATTTTATACCTCCATTGCATTAGATGGCCAAGACCAAGAAGAATAAGAGCAAGAGTAAAGGATCCAACAAAGCATGGTTGGACCACCTGCTTTTGAAGGATAACAGAAGTAAGAAGATAGCGGGTATTGTACTTTGTCTGACCGCACTGTTCATGCTCTTATCGTTCATTTCGTTCTTGTTCACCTGGAAAGCCGACAGCAGTTTTTTCTACAGCATTAATGGCAGTCAGGATTACTTCAAGGAAAATCCGGCAGCCATTGCGAACTGGATGAAGCGCGGAGGAGCCAGTTTGTCTTTTCTCTTCATTTATCAGGGATTTGGCCTGGCTGCATTCTTCTTCCCAATCTGGATCGCGGTAGTTGGACTGAGAGTGTACACCGGTTTCAAGGTGTTCAACATCTACAGAGCTTCTAAGTATTCGGTGATCGGGTTAACGTTTTTTACGTTGCTACTGGCCACCATATTCAGCGGGTCTTATCCGGTTGCAGGTGGAGTGGTAGGTCATGATATCTATCTATGGATGCGTTCCATGATCGGAACCGTTGGAGTGATACTGGTTTTGATCCTCTATCTGGTCAGCGTACTCATCTGGAATTTTGATTTTGACCTGATCGATTTCATTGGGAAGAAAGGCAGTGCTGCTCTCAATAAAAATGGAGCAACGATCTCGGACGACTACAACAAGGAAGGAGAAGATCTGGATCTGGCCCCTGAGGAATCCATCTTTGAGAAGGACAATATCACCGTAGAAACGGAAGAACTGATCGTGGAAAAAGAACCTGCCCTTGAAGAGGAGCCGGAAGGATATTTAGATTTTGAGGTCCATAAGATCGAAGAAGAGCCCGAAGTGGAGGTCGAAGACGAGAGCGGAATGGATATGGAGGTCGAACGAGGGGAGACGGAAGAGGCCACTACAGAAGAAACAACTCGACAAGGTCTTGACACGGTTTACGATCCTACGCTGGATCTGAAAGGATTCCAGTTTCCAACTACGGAACTCTTGAATGATTATGCAGAGCAGAAGACGGAAGTCAGTGAAGCAGATCTCACGAAGAGTAAAAATCTCATTGTGGAGACTTTGCAGAACTACAAGATCGGTATCTCTCAGATCAAAGCTACCATTGGTCCTACAGTGACACTCTTTGAGATCGTTCCTGCACCTGGTGTCAAGATATCCAAGATCAAGAACCTGGAGGACGATATCGCGTTGAGTTTGGCGGCACTTGGAATCAGGATCATTGCCCCGATCCCGGGTAAAGGAACCATCGGTATCGAAGTGCCGAATAAGAAACCGGAGATCGTTTCAATGCGATCTGTGCTACGTAGCAAGAAATACCAGGAGACCAAATTTGAGTTGCCTGTTTGTCTAGGTAAGACCATCTCTAATGAAGTGTATACCGCAGACCTTGCGAAGATGCCTCACTTATTGATGGCAGGTGCCACCGGTCAAGGTAAGTCGGTAGGATTGAATGCGCTGTTGGTTTCGCTGCTCTATAAAAAGCATCCTGCAGAACTGAAGTTGGTACTCGTGGATCCAAAGAAGGTAGAGCTGAGCCTGTTCAAAAAGATCGAAAGGCACTATCTGGCCAAACTTCCCGGTGACGGAGATGCGATCATCACAGACAACCAAGTGGTGATCAATACGCTCAACAGTCTGTGTATTGAGATGGACAATCGCTACAACCTGCTTCAGGATGCGATGGTACGTAACATCAAAGAGTACAATAAGAAATTCATAGCACGGAAACTCAACCCAAATGAAGGGCACAGGTTCCTTCCTTATATCGTAGTGATCATCGACGAGGTTGCCGACCTCATCATGACCGCTGGTAAGGAGGTAGAGCATCCAATAGGTCGACTCGCACAGCTTGCCAGAGCGATCGGGATCCATCTGGTATTGGCTACTCAGCGACCATCTGTGAATATCATCACGGGTACCATCAAGGCGAATTTCCCTGCACGTGCGGCATTCCGTGTAACGTCAAAGATCGATTCGCGGACCATACTCGACGGGAATGGGGCCGATCAGCTTATCGGGAAAGGGGACATGCTTTATTCCACGGGAAGCGACATTGTGCGCTTGCAATGTCCGTTCGTAGATACACCTGAAGTTGAGGAGATCACTTCGTTCATCGGTGAGCAGCGCGGTTATCCATCTGCGTACATCTTGCCGGAAGTTAAAGAAGAAGGAACCGGTGGACCGGAAGATATAGACCTCTCTGAACGGGACGCGCTCTTTGAAGATGCGGCACGCGTAGTGGTGATGAATCAGCAAGGCAGCACCTCACTCATTCAACGAAAGCTCAAGGTAGGATACAACCGCGCTGGCCGATTGATCGATCAATTGGAAGCCGCCAATATCGTTGGTCCGTTCGAAGGAAGTAAAGCAAGAGCAGTACTTTTGCCAGACGAATACGCTTTGGAACAGTTATTGAACGAGCTGAACTGAACTTCATGAATTCACGAATGAGCAAAAAGATACTAGCGGGCTTCTTCGGCCTCGCGATTTTCATGGCCTCCACGGCATTTGTAACACAGGACCAAAAAGCGAATGCGATCCTGGCCACTGTTAGCAAGACTTATAAATCGTACAAAACGATCAAAGCGGGTTTCCGCATCAGCATCGATAATCAACAGACCAACAGCAAGATCAACCAGAAAGGGACGCTGTACCTGAAGGGGAAGAAATTCCGCATCGACATGAGCGATCAGGAGATCTACTGCGACGGTAACAAGATGTGGACGTACTTCAAAGAGGAGAACGAAGTCCAGATCGCCAAATACGATCCAAATCAACAAGACATCAATCCATCTGAGATCTTCACGATCTATAAGAAAGGCTTTAAGTCCAAGTATATAGGCGAAGTGCTCAAGGGAAATGTTAAAGTTCAGAAGATCGAATTGATCCCGGACGATCGCAATAAGCCGTACTTCAAGGTCAAGCTTGAGATCGAAAAAGCTACACACAAGATCAGCTCTATGCAGATCCTGAACAAGAATGGCTTGGTGACCAACTATTCCATCACCTCATTCGACGGGAATGTCGATATCAGCGATTCATTCTTCAAGTTCGACAGTCGCTCTAAACCGGGTGTTGTCGAGATCGACCTGACAAAATGACCCGACTTCGTGCTCTAGTAATTGTGGCTCTCATCGCAGGGTCGTTTTTCGCATGCAAAAGTGCTAAGGAGCAATCTGTACCTAGTACCATTGAACTGCGGCGAACAGGATGCTATGGTACTTGTCCTATCTATAAATTCACTTTGGATTCAAAGGGGAAAGCCCAATTCGAAGGGGAGCGCTTCACAGAGAAACTGGGCTCATGGGAGAAGCAATTCGAGGAAGTGGAATTGAGACCACTATGGGATCTGGTCAAAGGACAGGATTGGTCTCAATATGAAGACGAATACCCTTCTAATGTGAGCGACCTTCCGGCAACTGTGCTGAGTATACAGGTGAAGAAGAAGGTCAAAACGATCTATATCGAAGGAGAACATCCTAAATCACTCGACGATGTCTCTGCGATTTTGATCAAACTTGCTGAATCTCCCGGATGGGAAAACCTCAACACTCAATAGATCATGCTACGATTGCTAAGAGAATCTTTGGACGATATACTGTGGCCTGCAGTGTTCGTCATGTTCTTTTGGCTTAGTTATTTCGTAAATCTCACGTACGATCTAGGTCTGAACAGCTGGGGCATACAGCCACGCAGTCTGGCCGGCCTACGAGGTGTTCTATTCAGTCCATTCTTACACGGAAGTGTTGGACACCTCTTTTCCAATTCTATCCCTTTTCTGGTGAGTGGAGGATTTGTATTCCATTTCTGGAAGGATCTGAGTTGGAGACTCATTGGACTCATCTGGTTCTTCAGCGCATTTCCGGTGTGGTTGTACGCCGATTCCTATAGCACCCATATCGGAGCTAGTGGTGTAGTCTATGGAATGGTCGCATTCGTATTTACAAGTGGATTGATCAAAAAGAACCGGAACCTAAGTGCTGTGGCGTTGTTGCTGATCTTCCTATATGGTGGTTTGATCTGGGGGCTCTTTCCGCAGATCACCATGGATGGAACGCTCATAAGTTGGGAAGGGCATTTGTCGGGCGCGATCACTGGAGTGGGACTTGCCTTGATATTTCGGGAAAAGGGTCCTGAGGACGACAGGGATCGTCATGATGACGATGACGACGATCCTCCATTGTGGTGGTTGGAGAGTGATGAGACGCTCAGAGAGAATAACACCACGTTCACTTATCATTATAAGGAGTAATTCGCCATTCGGCTAAATGACCTACACCTTTGGATCGTGTGGAGGGTCAAAATTCATCGAAAGCTTTTCGTTCTGTTCAGCCTGACTCTGCTAACGTTGCATTTGCACAGCTGGGGATTCTTTGCACATGAGTGTAAACCGTCAAACTCATGTGTACTGATCAAGGGATAAAGATAAGTGATAGTATCCATACCTTGCATGAAGGTGAAGTATG
>VMDK01000105.1 GCA_008080835.1 Sphingobacteriia bacterium
CGAAAGTATCGAAAATGTTCATGCTTACGACTCCCGACTTCAACGGTTAATTTGAGTTGAATGTGAATAAAATGTGCAGAGCTCTCTGAAGCGCCAATATTTCCGTCTTACGTTTTCAACAAAACGAGAAAATCGAATGAAATCACGGTGGATTAATGTCTGAAAATTCTCCTTATTTAAACGCTTAATAAATAGTGCGCACGAAACCTCGAAAACTGACAGTTTCCAATTATGTAGTCATTTTGTCATCTGTGGGAAAGCTGTTCCCAAAGCGGAAGCAATTTGGAATTATATTTGTTTCAATAGCATAGAGATCTAAACGAAGAGAAAATCAGAGAAATATGGAAGCAAAGTTCTCACCAAGAGTCAAAGAGGTGATTCAGTATAGCAGAGAGGAGGCGATCCGACTGGGGCATGGGTATATAGGGACTGAACATCTGCTCCTCGGAATCATCCGAGAAGGAGAAGGCAAAGCTTTGCTCCATCTCAAGAATCTAGGATTGGACCTTCTCAGATTGAAGAAGTCCATCGAGGATAATATTCAGGATACAGCGTCGAAAACGACCAATCTTGGCAATATTCCATTGACCAAGCAAGCAGAGAAGGCGCTCAAGATCACATATCTCGAAGCCAAGATATTCAAGGCGGACGTGATCGGAACAGAACATTTGCTATTGAGCATCTTGCGAGAAGAAGACAATCTGGCTTCGAGCATACTTCAACAGTACGGAGTGGATTACGACATTTTCAAAGAAGCTATCGAGAACAATATCCCGGAGATCAAAGCGGACATGTCTACTGATTCCCCGGAAGAATTCTATAAAGAGGAGAAGAAAGGTTCAGAGACAAAGAGGGTTGGAAAGAGTAAGACCCCTGTCTTGGACAATTTCGGAAGAGATCTAACAAAACTTGCCGAGCAAGACAAATTGGATCCGATCATCGGACGGGAGAAAGAGATCGAACGTGTTAGCCAGATCCTGAGTCGCCGTAAAAAGAACAACCCTGTTCTCATTGGTGAGCCGGGTGTTGGTAAAACTGCCATCGCTGAAGGATTGGCACTGCGCATTGTTCAGCGTAAAGTCAGTCGGGTTTTGTTTGACAAACGAGTAGTGACACTGGATCTCGCTTCATTAGTTGCCGGCACCAAGTATCGCGGTCAGTTCGAAGAGCGAATGAAAGCCGTGATGAATGAGTTGGAAAAATCTCGTGACGTGATCCTGTTCATTGATGAGATCCACACGATCGTTGGAGCGGGTGGTGCATCTGGGAGTCTGGATGCGAGTAATATGTTCAAACCGGCACTTGCACGTGGCGAAGTACAATGCATCGGTGCAACGACGCTTGATGAGTACCGTCAGTATATTGAAAAGGACGGAGCTCTCGAACGGAGATTCCAGGCTGTGATGGTTGAACCTACTAGTCCGGATGAGACTGTGGAGATCCTGCAGAACATCAAATCGAAATACGAAAATCACCACGGTGTGACGTATACGGACGATGCGATCGAAGCTGCAGTCGCCATGAGTGTTCGCTACATCACGGATCGTCATTTACCGGACAAGGCAATTGACATCCTCGACGAAGTGGGAGCTCGTGTACACCTGTCAAATATTCACGTCCCTCAGGACATCCTTGATCTGGAAAGTAAGATCGAGGAGATCAAAGACGAGAAGAACAAGGTGGTAAAGAGTCAACGCTACGAAGAAGCAGCCAAGCTCAGGGATAAAGAGAAAACACTTCTGGAGCAATTGGAGATCGCCAAAGGACGATGGGAAGAGGAGACCAGAAATCACCGTTACCAGGTGGATGAACAAGATGTCGCCGAGGTAGTTGCCATGATCACCGGTGTTCCTACAAAACGAATTGCTGAAAGCGAGGGCAACAAGCTGCTCAATATGTCTGACGACTTGAAGAAATTCGTAGTTGGACAAGAGAGCGCGATCGAAAAATTGACTCGAGCCATTCAACGAACCAGAGCAGGATTGAAAGATCCTAACAAACCGATCGGTTCGTTCATTTTCCTCGGTCCTACCGGTGTAGGTAAGACGGAGATGGCTAAAGCATTGGCTCAATACCTCTTTGACAGTAAGGAAGCTCTCTTGCGTATTGACATGAGCGAATACATGGAAAAATTCGCGGTCAGCCGATTGGTTGGAGCGCCTCCGGGCTATGTTGGATACGAAGAAGGTGGACTGCTTACGGAGAAAGTGAGAAGAAAGCCATACTCCGTGATCCTGTTCGACGAGATCGAAAAAGCGCACCCGGATGTATTCAATCTCATGCTTCAAGTGTTGGACGAAGGGTTCCTCACTGATAGTCTGGGTCGACGCGTCGATTTCAGAAATACTGTGATCATCATGACTTCGAACATCGGTTCAAGACAGCTCAAAGATTTCGGAACAGGAGTTGGTTTCTCAACTACTGCCAAGATCGGAGCATTTGATAAAGAGTCTAAAAGCGTGGTAGAGAATGCTTTGAAGAAATTCTTCTCACCTGAGTTCCTGAACAGGATCGATGACGTGATCATCTTCAATTCACTAGAGCAGGCGCACATCAATGAGATCCTCGATATTCAGATCGACCAGCTTTTGGATCGTATCTCATCGGCCGGTTTCGAGATCAAGCTCAGCAAAGCTGCCAAGACGTTCCTGTCAGAGAAAGGTTATGACAAGGACTTCGGCGCCAGACCGCTAAAACGGGCTATCCAGAAGTATCTGGAAGATCCTATGGCAGAGGAGATCCTGAAATCCAAGATCTCGTCCGGTGATACCGTCCAGGTAGATCTTGACAAAAAGAATGAGGTCCTGAAATTCAAAACCACTAAGTTGACCAAAGCAACCAAGTCTCAGGAAGAGAAAAAAGCTCCTAAAGAAGAGGAAGAAAGCAAGGAGAAGTAACTCTCCTTCCCCATTCGTTCAACTGTCTAACTGATCAGGCCTCCGAATCGTCGTTATCTGGTTCGTCTGTGTCTGCACTATCGTCATCAGCCGTTCCAAGTGCATCGATGTCAATGTGGTCCCTTAGGATCTGGTACCAGTTGACCAATTTGATGATATCGGAGTTATAGACCTGATCTTCATCGTATTCAGGCAGAACCTCGCGAAAAAAGGTCTTGATCTCCTCACCGGAACTCTTCTTGCAGATCAGCTCCAAGCCGTCTTTGGCTTTTTGATGGAGCAATTTCAGAACTTCTGAGAGCTTCATATCACCTTCATAGGTGTAGATGGAGATGTCTTCCAGAATGGAGATCTTCTGGGTGATCGAGCCCGGGAAGCGCTTTTCCTTGTCATCCAGAGTCTCTACAATGATACCAGCCGGTCTGCGACCCACTATGCGATGCAATCCCGGTTTCCCTCCTATCGATACGATCTCCGTTAAGTCTGTCATTTTCTTGTTCCGATTTTCACTCTGCGAATGTAGAGTTGCTCCGTGAAAACACGAATACGCATTTCTCAACAATTAGCCTATTTGTCACATATTGAGACTGTTAGATTAAGGGTGTTTTGAAAATTGACGTTGGCGTGGAAAAACCTATCAACCTTTTTCAGATGTGTTTGTTAAGGACAGTAACCAACTAGAATTAGGCGTTTGCATTCTAATTGGAATGCACACAATAGAGAAGCACGAGAAGCGTTTGTTCTATAGGGTAAGTTTGATTAATTGGTTAGTTAGTTGGTTAACTCGAAGAGGTCGGCATTTGTCGGCCTCTTTTGTTTGCTACAATTCTAACTTCACCGATCAATCGCTAATGGCGTCCTTGATCTTCTTCATCTTGACCAGCAGTTGCTCCACCATATCCAAACGGATCATATTTGCTCCATCTGATTTAGCTTTTTCAGGCTGAGGGTGTGTCTCGAGGAACAGTCCATTCACTCCGGCAGCAACAGCGGAGGAAGCAATAGTATCAATTAGATGAGGCAAACCTCCTGTAACTCCCGAACTGCTGTTAGGTTGCTGTAAACTGTGTGTGATATCCATGATCACAGGATACCCCAGTGCTTTCATACGCGGAATATTTCGCATGTCCACGATAAGATCTCCATATCCGAACATATTCCCCCTTTCGGTGAGCATGATGCGGTCATTCCCGCTTTGTGCTACCTTGTCGGCTGCGAACTTCATGGCATCGGCAGAAGCAAACTGCCCCTTCTTGATGTTCACCACTTTACCGGTTTTTGCAGCAGCCACTAGCAGATTGGTCTGCCTGAATAAAAATGCAGGTATCTGGAGTACATCTACATACTCTGCCGCCATTTCAGCTTCGTGACTTTCGTGAATATCTGTGACGACCGGAATATCAAAATCATCCCGGATCATCTTCAATATCTCCAGCGCTTTCGCGTCACCTATTCCGGTAAACGAATCCAATCTGGAACGGTTGGCCTTGCGATATGAACCTTTGAAGATCAGAGGGATACCAAGCTCTCGAGTCATCTTCACCAGGAAACTGGCTATGTCGTAAGTCATCTTCTTTCCCTCTACGGCGCAGGGACCCGCCAGTATGAAAAGATCGTCGGTGTAATTATCAAACACCCTGTTCAATATCTGCTCTCGGTTCATTTCGACTTCAATATTACGTCGAAGAAATTTCTTCATCATTGCGTTCGGAAGGATATATCATACGGTTGAACAAATAGCTTTGAATAACCAAAAGGACATTTCAGCGTTATGCCTTTGATGCGTCTCCTTTATACACTAATGCTCGTGGCCTGTTCCACCTACATGGTTCAAGGGCAAGGAGCACTTTATCTCAAATCATTTCAAGGTGATGTGCGAGGAAAGAGCATCCTGTTGCAGTGGGTCACTCAAAAAGGGTTCACTTGTGAGGATGTGGTTGTGGAATATTCTACGGATACCATCAATTGGAAGGAGATCCATAAGATCCCGGGTATCTGTGGTTCTGAGCAAGAAAGGAAAGAATACTCATACATTTTCGATCATGCGATACCCGACAAGGTCAATTATTTCAGGATCGACCTGGGAGTATTCGGGTTTTCAGACATTTTAAAGGTCTCACCTGTTATCTCCGGAATTGCGGTCGTTCCCAATCCCGTAACAGAGAATACTAACATTCACTTTTCGAATCAATTCCGTGAAATCGTTCGCATCGAATTCACACAAATGGACGGCAAAGTGTTGATTTATAAAGATAAAGGTCCGGTGAATGAATTCTCCCTCCGTCGGCATTTCAACCCGGGATACGGGTTCTACATCCTGAAGCTCATGGTGGGAGATGCCGAACCCAAATACGTGCGCATTTCGGTGATGCGATAAAAAGCCCTCCACTTCATTGAACTATATTTGCAGCCTCTAATCAGATAGTTAGAAAGCTTATGAGCAACGGATTATTACAAGGGAAAAAAGGAATCATCTTCGGTGCATTGGATCAAAATTCCATTGCGTGGAAGGTGGCAGAAAGTTGTTTTGAGCAAGGCGCTGAGTTCGTCTTGACAAACGCTCCCATCGCATTGCGCATGGGTGGCATCAATGACCTGGCTGCTAAGACCGGTTCGGAGATCGTTCCGTGTGATGTCACGAAGGATGAAGACATGGAAGCGCTGATCGATCGCGCAATGGAGTTGTACGGACAAGTGGATTTCATTCTACACTCTGTCGGTATGAGCTTGAACATCCGTAAGAACAAACCCTATACTGGATCCAACTACGATTTCATGCATAAAACGCTTGATATCAGCGCTATAAGCTTTCACAGATTACTGCAAACCTGCTATAACAAGGATGCAATCCGCGAAGGTGGCTCAGTAGTTTGTCTGACTTACATCGCTGCTCAACGCGTATTCCCTGATTACGGGGAAATGGCCGAGAGTAAAGCGCTGTTAGAATCTATCACTCGTAGTTTTGGCTACCATTACGGTGTGAAGAACAAGGTGCGAGTGAATTCGATCAGTCAAAGTCCGACCATGACCACTGCCGGATCCGGAGTTGGTGGCTTTGATGCATTCCTTGACTTTGCGAATAAGATGAGTCCACTCGGTAATGCCAATGCAGAGAGTTGTGCAGATTATTGCGTGTCGCTGTTCTCAGATCTTACCAGAATGGTGACCATGCAGAACCTCTATAATGATGGTGGATACAGCTCTACCGGAGTGAGTGAGCCGGTCATGTCCATGTTTGGAGATAAGGACTGATCAATATTTCCTCAATTCGTGAGGTGATTTGCTTTTACCGCGGTAGAACATCTCCCCTTTTACCCAGAAACCTTTCTGGAATTTGAAGTAATCGTATGTCCCGTCAGGGTAATAGGTGGAGTAGCGCCCTCTGAGCATAGGATTAGTAGGCTGCGTGTGTGCATAGATGATGGCCTTCTCCTTGGGTTCATATCTGCAAAGCATCACAGCCTGCTCGGCGAATTGAAAGATCACTCGATGCTGATATTCTCCGTCTATCTCGAAATACGGGGCTCCGAACCGTGGCTCTCCCTCTTCATTGAACCATAGGATATCGATCACCTTCTTGTTGGTCTCTCCATCTTCTCCATCCCATCCCATAAGTAGGTAATACTCCTGTCCTTTGTATTTGTAGTCGTGAACTTGATAGTAAAGTGCTCCGATCCAATGTCGGTTATCTACAGTATTGTAGAGCGGATCGTCTACCGTGGTCGAACTGTCGTACAACCCGAACAATTTCAAGCTGTCCTTATTGTTCATCTGTATGGCTCCGAAGTACATGTATTTTCCGCTGTCCAGAAGCAGGTTCCACGTGAATACCCTAAATTTCTCATCTTTCGGTTTCAGTACGGATACCGTCTTCAACAAAGTGAATTCATATTCAAAGCTCTGAGGGACTCGAAGCGCCTTTTTCAGCGTCTGTACGAAGTAGTAGCAACTAGTGATCCTCTCCTGTAGATCCGGAGAGTTGATGATATTATAGCTCAGTCCTTCCAATTGATACTCCATGTTTCTGATCGAATCGTAATACATAGAATCAATTCTGGAAGCTCGTGAATCCGACGTTCCCAGACCGACAAATACCAGTAGTATGAGTAAATAGCGACTCATTACAAGAGTAACTTCTTCCAGGGCTCTTTTCGTATCTCTAAACCCTTATAAATAAAGGGTTTAACCTCTAAAAC
>VMDK01000024.1 GCA_008080835.1 Sphingobacteriia bacterium
TGAAAATGAATGGGGAATGAACCGATGAAGTCGATCTTGCTTTTACCAGTTATTTCAAGTAACCGATCGCGACCTTCCCGATCCCATATCTCTCATGGGTTGGGTTCATTTTAAGCCTCGGCCTGGATCTTCTTCAGTACTTTGAGCTCCTTCTGCAATCGGCCGATCTGTCCCTTTGCTTTCTCGATCTTGCCTTGCATGTCATCCTTGAGCTTTTGAGCTCCTTTGGAACGACCGAAGAATTCGATATTATTCTCCCAAGTGGAGATCTCTCCTTCCAGGAACTTCAATTTCTTTCTAACCTTATGAACTTCATCCTTCAATCGGGAATCTCCGTTTGGAAGCTGCGCCAAGTTCTTGAAATGGTCCTCCATTTGACCTTCGCGAGCCGAGAGTTTGTCGATCTTATGCTTTTTGTAGATCGCCTCAGTTCCTTTGCGGTATGCATTCTCGATCTTCTTCAAGCTCTTACGAGGAACGAATCCTATGGCAAGCCACTCTTTGTGGATCTCCTTCAGTTGATCGATGGCTTTCTTCTGATCATCCTCTTTGAGTAAGGTCTCCAATTTGGCGATAACGGATTCTTTCGCTTTGAGATTCTCGATCTCTTCCTTGTTGCGCTCCTCATAGTCCTTGCGTTTGCGCTCAAAGAATGCATCACAAGCGGTTCTGAATCGTTTCCAGATCGCGTTATTCACCTTGTCAGGAACCGGGCCGGTATTCTTCCATTCATCCTGAAGTTTCAGTATTGCCTTGGTTGCGGCTCCTATGTCTTCAGCATGGATCAAATCTTCCGCACGTTTGCATAGGTCTTCCTTCACGATCAAGTTCGCTTTACGACCTTTATTCAGCTCCTTGAAGAAGTTGCCGCGGTTTTTGTAGAATGTATTGAACTCGGCTCGGAATGCTTTCCAGATCTTTTCGTTTTGTGATCGGGGAACAGGTCCTATCTTCTTCCATTCGGCAAAAAGCTCCTCCAGTTCGTGAGCTTTCTTGTTCCACTCCTTGATCTTCTTGTAGTCGCTGGCTGCAACAACTGCAGCTTTCTCCACTAGTAGTTCTTTCTTCTCCAGGTTGAGTTTGCGCTCAGCTTCAGCGGCTTCAAACAGTTCCTTCTTTGCTGAATAAAGCTCGTCGCAAGCCAATTTGAATCGATCCCAGATCTCTTGAGAGAATTCTCGTGGAACAGGCCCCGTATTGCGGAATTCTTCTTGATATTTATTAAGCAGGATGAAACTACGCTTTAGCGAATTCTCCGATTTTAGTTCATCGACCTTCTTGCAAAGCTCGATCTTCACTTCCAGATTCTTTTTGCGATCCAGTTCCTTCAGCTCAATGTTGATGGAGTGGTTGTCGTAGAACTTATCGAGGAAGAAATGATAGCGATCCCAGAGTTCCTGATTGAACTCTCGTGGGACTATGCGAATATTCTTCCACTCTTGCTGAATCTCTTTGACCTGCTTAAGGCTATCCTCCGTTTCGTCTGATTCAGTGATCTCGCTCAGTTTTTCAAGCAATTCACGCTTGCGATTCAGGTTTTGTAGTTTTTCAGCGTCTATCCGGACTCTTTCCTCCTTGCGGGCTTCTTGTGCCTGATGATAAATGAGGTTGATTGCTTTGCGTTCCTCGCTGTCATCGTATTCGAATCCATCTGAGTCGCCACCGGCATCCATGTGAGTTTCAAACGCATCCTTCTTTTGCTGTTGCAAAATATCGAAGTAGTAGGAGCGTATCTCCTGGATCCGTCGGATCGCTTCTCGTGGACTGTGATTGTTCGCATCCCTGGCAGCCTGGAGCAGTTTCTCCTTGTCCATGGAGCTGTAGTCAACGTTCGGACTGTCTTCCGAGGCAGAGATCATTCGATCCGACTCGTCCTCATCTTCGTCCTGATCATCATCAAGGTCTGCGTCCTCGCTGCTTTCAGTGGTTTCGTTGACTGTTGTTGTTTCTGTAGAAGCTTCCGGGATCTGCTCTTCCGTTTCGACAGACTCAGCCCCTTCATCCTGAACGGGTTCAGTTTGTTCTTGAGCAGACACGTTCGTGTCCTCCTGAACCTCGTTTGTCAGGTCCTTCTCCTTTGCGTCTTCTTCGGGCCTTTCCGTCATGTCGTTTGTCCTAATAAAGCTTGCAAAAATGATATTTTTGGGGTGAAATTCAAACGACACCAAACCCAGTGGAGCTAAAGATCATCGAATGTCCCAGAGATGCCATGCAAGGGTTGGACACATTTGTGCCTACCGATGTAAAGATAAAGTATCTCGATCAACTCCTGAAAGTGGGCTACCACACATTGGACTGTGGAAGTTTCGTATCGCCGAAAGCGATACCGCAAATGCGTGATACTGCGGAGGTTCTGGATTCCTTGGATATGGAAAACACCGCTACAAAACTGTCCGTCATCGTTGCAAACCAAAGAGGTATAGATGATGCGGTCAGACATGAACGTGTTTCGTATTTGGGTTATCCGTTCTCTGTGTCAGAAGAATTTCAAAAACGCAATACCAACCGAAGTCTTGATGATTCTCTCGACATTGTCAAGTATCTCGTTGATCATAGTTCAGTGTATGACAAGGAAGTGGTGATCTACATTTCGATGGGTTTCGGTAACCCTTACGGGGAAGAATGGAACGCGGGAATAGTAGAGGAATGGGTAGGGCGTATTGCAGAGCTTGGCGTGGACTACTTCAGCATTAGCGATACAGTTGGAGTTGGAGACGAGGCGAGCATCAGTGAGGTGTTCAAGCGACTGATCTCGTCGTATCCTCAGTTGGAATTCGGTGCGCACTTTCACATACGTGAAAATGATTGGAGAGAAAAGGTGGATGCTGCATGGCGCAATGGATGCAAGCGTTTCGATGGAGCTATAGCCGGATTTGGCGGATGCCCGATGGCTAAGGACGAGTTGGTAGGGAACATGCCCACAGAAAGGTTGATCGATTATTTCTCCGAACAAGCCGTGCCCACAGGGTTGGATCTCGAAGAATTCATCAAAGCGCGCGATCTGGCCGCTCAGGTCTTTACCTGATCTAGTAGCGACGCTTCTTATACTTTTTCTTATCGCCGTAACCTCCTGACTTCTTTTTACCTCTTTTTGGGCCGTAGTTTGATTGCTTCTTGCGTCCCCGGTTCTCTTCTTTCAAGTCGCTGAAATCAATTTCTGCTTCCTGGATCGTGAATTGAGTTCCACGGAATTCACCACCATTCATGGTCCATACCTTACTCGCGAGACCTTTATCGATCTCGAAAATGGAGAACTTCTTCATGACCACAATTCGCCCTATGGCCGCACCCTTCAATCCGTTGTGCTCGTTGACAAGCCCCATCAGACGTTGCGGGTTGATATGATTCTTTGATCCGAGACTGATGTAGAACCGCTTATAGTCTACGTTTCTCTTCGGTTTATCGGGTTTGTCACTTCCAGCATTCGCATTCAGATCCGGTGCGTTGCGGTAATCCTTGATCAGCCTGGAGAATTCCGCTGAAATGACCTTTCGTGCCAGATCCTCTCGGGTCATATCCTTCCATGGACCGTCCAAAACATCGCTGATGCCGGGAATGTCTTCTCCTTCAGTGTCAGAGTTTGCCACTTGCTCTGCCCAGTATGTCAATCGGCGCTTGGTGATCTCTTCTGCACCGGGTATGCGCATCTCCTCGATCTTTCCCTTCAAACGCTTTTTCAAAGCTTTGAGCTTACCGCGCTCCTTTGGAGTGATCAAGGATAGAGATATCCCGCTTTGACCGGCACGGGCGGTTCGACCGCTGCGGTGAATATACACTTCCGTTTCATCCGGCAAATTGAAATTCAGTACATGCGTGATATCATCGACGTCTATACCCCGAGCAGCGATATCAGTAGCCACCAACATCTGAATATGTTTTTGTCGAAACTTCGACATCACATGATCACGCTGAGATTGAGACAGATCTCCATGAAGAGAATCCGCGCTGTATCCATCCTGGATAAGCATGTCAGCGATAAGCTGTGTTTCACGTCTGGTTCTGCAAAATACAATACCGTAGATGTTCGGATTGAAATCGGCGATCCTTTTCAAAGCCTGATAGCGATCGCGATGGTTCACGAGGTAATACTCGTGACGAATATTCTCCGCTGTTTTGTTATGCGATCCCACGCTGATCTCCAGCGGTTGATCCATGTACTCCTCCGCAATTCGAGCTACTTCTTCAGGCATGGTTGCTGAGAACAGGAAAGTCTGACGGAACTCTGGTGTCGCGTCCAAAATGAAGTCCAGATCCGTTTTAAAGCCCATATTGAGCATTTCGTCCGCTTCATCAAGTACCACGTAGCGCACATTGGAAAGGTCCAATGCTCCTCGTTGTATCAAATCCGTAACGCGGCCGGGAGTTCCCACAACGATCTGGGTGCCCCGTCGAAGCGAGTCGATCTGTGTGGAGATGCTTGCTCCTCCGTATACGGGCGTGATGTCGATCCTGGCGAGATAGGTAGCATATGACTCCATGTCAGAAGTGATCTGACGTGCCAGTTCCCGAGTAGGGCAGAGGATGATGGTCTGTACTTTCTTGACCTCGGGCTCCACCAATTGTAGGATGGGTAAACCGAAAGCGGCTGTTTTACCCGTTCCCGTTTGAGCAAGTCCGAGAATATCCATCTCCGTTTGGAGAGCGATGGGAATGACTTCTGTTTGAATTGGTGTCGGACTTTTAAAACCAATATCCGTAATGGCTTTCAGGAGTTCGGGCAATAAACCCGTCTCTTCGAATGTCGCTTTGGGATCCATGTCTGCGTTTTCAGGTATTCAGTGATGAAGGTGCGCTGAAAATGACTCCCCGCGTTTCCGGGTGCAAAGGTCGCCCTTTTATTCGGATAAATAAGCAGAATGCCTCAGTCCTCGTGTCCGGGCATACCGCACGGTTCACTTTTGAGTTCCACTTCTATGGTGCAATGACCTATTCCCATTTCATCCATGACTTCCCGAGCCTGTACCTTGATCTCATGCCTGTCTGCATTCCTGTTGTCGGGAATGACCAGATGCACCGTGAGTACATTCTTCGATCCGTCAATGCTCCACACATGGAGGTCATGAACACTTTCGATGCCTTCCACATGGAGCAAGTTTTTCTCTACATCACTTATGTTGATGTCGGGTGGCACTGCTTGTAAAAAGACGTTTATGGTAGCCTTGAAATTCGAATAGGTATTTCGCATGATGTACAATGCGATCCCAACGGATAGTATAGGGTCGATGATGTACCAATCCGTGAAATAGATCACGATCGAGCCTACCAACACGGCGATCCAACCCAGGATATCTTCGAGTAAATGGAGCTTGACTGCTTTCTCATTCAGCGAATTGCCTCCTGACAATCGGAAGTAAGCTAAACCATTTGCCAGGACACCAACTACTGCAAATCCGATCATTCCGGTGGCATGTGTTTCTTCCGGATGAATCAACCTGGGAATCGAATTGTACAGGATAATGATGCTCCCAACGATCAGTATCAGTGATGTAGTGGCGGATCCAAGCAAAGAGAATCTTTTGTAGCCATAGCTGAATCGATTGGTTCTTCCACCTTGGGACTTGCGCTCGAGGAACCAAGCCAACCCAAGAGCCAGTGTGTCTCCGAGGTCATGCAAGGCATCAGACAGAATGGCCATGCTATTGGTATACAATCCGCCTACGATCTCAATGATCGTGAAGGACGTATTCATGAGAAGCGCGAACGATAATCGCTTGCTTGAACTCATGCCACCGGTATTTCCGTGATCCTTACCCACTATTCTTCAAAGATGTAGAGTGAAAACGCCTGTTTTTGCCAGTTATCGTAGTACCCCTCCAATTGGAAGTGATTTCGTGACCGATCGACGCCGTCTGTTGCCAGATATGCGTATCCGGGTCTCATTTCCGTATCGAATACCACCGGTTCGTCCTGAAGTCGATTCAGGTAATAAGAGATCTGATATGGCAACACGGGTGAACTCATCGTGGTATCTGCAGGCAGGAACCACTGCTTCTCAAATGCGAAAGTACGTGGAGCCCCCGTAATGTGAATGGTTTGACCCTTTACCATTTCGTGAAATCGCTCGGTATTTTCACGATACTCCAGTTTGTGGTCGCTGTAACGCAGGTACGTTCCATTGTACAACAAACGAATCCCGATCAATAACATTCCGATCATGAGAATTCGAGTGGCAAACTCCCGGTTCTTCCAGGCTATCAATGAAGTAATGATCAGGAGTAATGCGGCAGGAAGTATGTTGACCAATACATTACCGGTCACACTCAAGTGTTCGAGCAACGGGGCACCGATGCTGGCAAGCACCGACAATGTAAGCAAGATGTACAGAGCGATACCCGTGACCTTGTTGGTGCGAGTTCCCGACATGAGGATCAGTTTGGTGAGTAGCACAGCGATCAGGGGTAAGAACATGTAAATGTATCTGGCCACGAAACGCCCCGAGATCCAGTAGATGGGTATGTTCACGATTATTGCCAGAACGCAGAAAGCAGCAAAGCGATCTAGATTCCACCGTTCACGAAACTTCCTTGATAGCAAAGGGATCAGGAATAGGGACCAGGGTAGCGTGATCTTCAGTAATCCCAATGGGTAAGTCGCCCATCCCGTCAACAATGTGAGGAAGGACCGGTCACGACCGGCTTTTTCCCCTGCTTGCCAAAACAATGTTCGAATGTAATTCAGCGATTCACCGGTTTTGGCCTCATGGATCCTGAAATACAGCGTCAATGAGCCGATGAGTATAATGATTCCAAGCATGTGTTGCCAAGAGATCAGTTGTCGGAAGCGCTTCGTGTACAGACTGTATGCGAATAGGGTTAATCCCTGAAATAAAATTGCTGGAGGTCCTTTTGTGAGAAAAGCCAATACACATACGGCATAGGAGCACAAGAAAAGCTTGAATTTATTTGGATCCACGGTGGTGAAGTGGTAGATCGTATACAGCTGAACCGAGGTCAATAGCGCATAGAACAGGTCAATTTCACCGGAATTCACAGCTCCGTACAACATAACGTCCCCAAACGTGAGAAGGATCACTGCGGAGATGAGACCCTCTGTTCGACCGAAATGCCTCCG
>VMDK01000063.1 GCA_008080835.1 Sphingobacteriia bacterium
TCAATTTATTAAAATTCTTCTTCGTCGATACGCCGGCATCAATACCGAGTTTGTGAATGTGGTTGAGAAAGACATTGCAAATCAATGGGGTAGACCGTTAGGGGAAGTGCACAAAACCCTCCAGATCTTAACCGAGCAGGGAGTCATGGACTACGTTCCACGTTCTGACATACCAAAGATCACATTTCTCAGAGCACGCGTCCGGGAAGTAACGGATCCGGAGAACTTTCTTGCAGCAAATCTTGAACGAAACCGATCTCGACTGGACCAAATGCTTGAATATGTGAAAGCAGAAAGCTGCCGAATGCAATTCATTTGCTCCTATTTTGGCGAGAATTTAGAGGAACCGTGTGGGCATTGCGATATTTGCATGCTTAAAGCGAAATTGAGCGGGAAAAGGATCACAGGTGAAAGACTCACCGAGGTGATCATACAGGCATTGAAAGATGCTCCTTTCAGTTTCGAGGAATTATCGGATAAAGTCGGTATCACCCCGAACCGTTTGCGTAGCGAACTGGATTGGCTTCTTCAAGAAGAACGCATAGCGGTGGATGACGACGGAAGATTTAGTTGTCGGTAGCGTTGAAGATCATAGCCACAGTTACAAATGACCTGAATTACGATCAGCGAATGATCCGTATTTGCAGTACGCTGAGCGAAGCGGGGCATGAATGTTTGTTGGTTGGTAGGAGGCTCAAAAACAGTCCTGCAATGGCAGACCGTCCATTCCTACAGCATCGCATGAAATGCTGGTTCAACAGTGGGCCGTTGTTCTATCTGGAATTCAACATCAGATTATTCTTCTTTTTACTTTTTCGGCAATTTGATGCTTTGCATACGGTTGATGCTGACACTGCATTAGCAGGATCATTCGTTCGCCGAACGAAGCGCTTTTTCTGGGTTTATGATGCCCATGAATATTTCACAGAAGTCCCTGAGTTACAGGGTCGTGATGCAGTACGCACAGTTTGGAGGTCCATTGAAGCAATGGCGTTCCGAAAGGTGGATGTGGCCGTTACGGTGAGTCAAACCATTGCGGACATTTACAGCAAATTGTATCGCGAAGAGGTACAAGTGATAAGAAATGTTCCCGATCTGCGTTCTGAAGGTAGTGCCGCAGTTCCTAACAAGCCGCAGGAATTACCACTACTTATCTATCAAGGTGCATTGAATGAAGGTCGATGCGTGGAACACTATATCCGCGCAATGAAAGACCTCGATGCCAGGTTATTGATCGCCGGAGAAGGAGATCTGAGTGCTGAATTGAGATCGATCGCCCGCGATGTAGGCGTTGAGGATAAAGTAGAGTTTCTTGGGCGGCTGGATCCGACTGATCTGAAGGAAGCTACGGCAACCGCGTACTTGGGATTGAATATCTTGGAAAACAAGGGATTGAGCTATTACTACTCGTTGAGTAATAAGACTTTCGACTACATGCAGGCTGGTATTCCACAGCTGTGCAGTCCATTTCCTGAATACGAAAAGTTGAATGCAGAATTTCGCTCAATGCTCTTTGCAAAGCCCGATCCTCATGACATTTCTCTAAAGGTGAAATTGCTCATGAATGACCGCTCATTGTACGAAGAACTGGCTACAAATGCCGAAATTGCTAGAAAGGCATGGAATTGGGCGAAGGAAAAGGTAAAATTGCTCGATATTTATGAAAGGTAGTGCTGGCCAGATCCATATTGTCGCGTTCGATGTGCCGTATCCGGCAGATTACGGGGGAGTGATCGACATCTTTTACAAGATCAAGGCCCTTCATCGCGCTGGTGTACAAGTTCATTTACATTGCTACACTTATGGTCGTGCCGAGTCCAAAATGCTCAAGAAGTACAGTGCGACTGTTCGATACTACCGCCGAAAAGTGTTTCGGAACCCGATCTACAATAAGAAGCCATACATCGTAGCTTCCAGGAATTCATCCGCGTTGATCGAAGATCTCATGGCAGATGAGCACCCGATATTGTTCGAGGGTCTACACAGCACCTACTATTTGGATGATCCAAGACTGAAGGACAGATTCAAGATCGTGCGTACACACAATGTGGAACACGACTATTACCGTCAGTTGGAAAAAGTGGAGAACAACGTATTCAAGAAGTACTTCTTCAAAATTGAAGCAGATCGTTTGAAGCGGTATGAGAAAACCCTCAAACACGCCAATTTGATCGCCGCTATATCGCAGAATGACACCAGCTACTTCAGCCGGAAATTCAACGATGTGATGTATTTACCTCCATTTCACAGAAACGACGAACTGGAAACTCAGACCGGTAGAGGTGAATTCATTCTCTATCACGGGAACTTGTCGGTAGGAGAGAATAATGTCGCTGCACTATTCCTCGTGAATAAAGTCTTCTCCAAGCTTGATATACCATGTGTGATCGCAGGAAATGGAGCCACGGATGACCTCAAGAATGCGATCCTGCAAAATGGGAATATAGATCTCGTTGAAGGAGTGACTGCGGAAGAGATCGAAGAGCTTATTCGGGATGCGCATATCAATGTATTGCCTACACGTCAGGCGACCGGTATCAAATTGAAATTGGTCAACGCCTTGTTCATGGGGCGGTACTGTGTTGCCAATTCCAAGATGATCGATAACACCGGTTTGGAAGATTTTTGCGTGCAAGCAGACACTGCAGCACAGTTCATTGAAGCCGTGAACGACTTATGGCAGCGTGAATTCGGCGCATCTGAATTGGCAGAGCGTAAGGATCTTTTGGCAGAAGGATTCTGCAACATGGAGGGGATCGATTCTTTGATCAGCAGGATCCCGCAACTTCAATCTATCACCCTGGAGCAGGCCTAGAACCTCGCCTTATTTGGCTGCATAGCCAAACTTGTAGGTATAAGTCACCGCGGGCAGCACAAAGAAATTTGCCGAAAAGATCTCAGAAAGGTCATCAATGTCGTAGCCCATATCCTTGTACTTCTGGTGTGTTGGTTCAAAGTCACTCTTACCAGTTGGTAGATTGAGTACGTAGGCCACACCGAACTGCCAAGCCTTGGTATGCTGACTTTTGTTCACCCATCGAGCACCGAGAAATCCCAAGACCAGGTTGGAGTTATAGTGTAAGGTCACATCATCATAGAAATAAGTCATTTGTTGCGGATCCCAAATGTCAAGGGACGCGTTGGTGGACTGGTCAATTGGAGACCAATAGTGTTCAGTGACGAAATATAGGTGTGGACCGGTTTTCTGCATGGCGCCAACTGAAACAACCGGTTTGTTATTCACCCCCTCCAGATCGAATTCGTTCACATTTCCCGCGTTCAACCAACCACCACTCAAGGTAAAATTGCTTTCATGACCGCCAAAAGTGTAATTCACAAAAGCCAGGTTCACGTACCAGTTCTGCACATAAGTCCCTGCATTGAATAGTGTCCCAAAAGATAGCGTTTGCTTGTCGGTGATGGGAATACTCAATTTTGGCGTCACATAGATCGGCATCATGGCGATCGTGGTTCCCAGGCCAATGCTGAAACGGTCGCTAATACCGTACTGGATATCGTGAACTCCGAAATACAGCGTATTGTAATAGAACTCGTTCTTCCTGAGGTTGTGCGCACTGGGCGCAAAGAAATATCGAGAATAGTGCTCATTGCTTTGTTTGGCCAATGGAACCAGAACCTCAGAACCTGATCCCCCATTTGTCAACAATTGACGGATCACCAGACTCAGAAGGACCGATCTCTCCAGGTCAGTTGCTACTCGCAGATCTGTTCCCAGATCACGTACTGCTATGAGCCGATCATCACAGTCTCGCAATTCAATGATATCCCGTTCTGAATTTGGAAGTATGGTTGCGGTTTTGTAGTCGCAGGGTACCGAAAAATCAATTGTTGATTGGATCAATATCTCGTGATCTTTAAGATAATCGGATATGGCCGATCGCACTTCACCGGTCACTATCCCCGATTTGTCTATCAACAACACTTTTTGCTGCGCAAATGCCAGAGTAGAAGTAAGGCACAATGCGAGAAGAATTACTTTTTTCATGAGTCCTTTCACTAGTTCTATTGCAAAGTTGAGTGTCTCGATGCTCTGCAGAAAAGACTTTGGTCACATCCGGAATTGATTTCGTGTAAATTAGAACCTTGTTAATATTGAAAAATGGACGAAAAGCATCCTGAGATACGTAGTGAAGAAGAGACCAGGGCTCTCGCTGCACAACTGCGCAAACCGACCGGACAACACGGCAATGAGGTCGCTGAGTTTATGAACAAAGGTAATCGTGGGATAAACCTACATGCGCTTGCGGTTCTGGATGCCTCAGACAATGACCGGATACTTGAGATAGGTATGGGAAATGGACATTTCACCAGTCGTATTGTGAAAGGGAATGCCAATATCAAATATCGAGGTCTGGATTACTCACCAGATATGGTGGACCTTTCCAAAGAACTTCAAAACCACCTGGTGTCAACTCACAATGTGGACTATCTATGCGGTGATGCATCCTCTTTACCATTTGAACCTGCTGAGTTCAATAAAATATTCACCGTAAACACCATGTATTTTTGGGAGGACCTTCGATCGACCATGCAGGAATTGCATAGGGTCCTTGAGGATGGAGGATGTGCGGTGTTGGCAGTAAGACCGGCTGAACTCTTGCGCAGAATGCCCATCACGAAATATGATTTCATCATCAGAGAAGACACCGAGATCAGGGAAGAAATCCTTAAAGCGGGATTCCAAAAAGTCAGGGCCGTTGATGTAGTTGAAGAACCACAAATGGTTTTCGGACAAAGCATTTCACTGAGCTCGGTCATTTACTCAGCCTTGATATGATAGACAGATTCCTCGTCTTCGGTGTGGTTGTGTCAGTCTTCTTTTCATGCAGATCACAACAGTCGATCTGGCGCGACCCCGGAGTAAAAGACGAACCTTCATTTTATTCCAAAGAGGTCTCTTGTGACAAGATCTTAGGTGAGTTGCAATATCAGGCCATACTACACAAAGGCTTTTCAGATGAGAACATCTTCAACGGCATGATAGTCCAGAATTCCATGATCATTCGCAAAGACTCGGCATTTTATCGGAATGTGTATGGCGAGGTGTTGGACAATGGGGTATGTGCTTGTCTTGATGGAGTCTTAACTGTTTCATGGAACCAAGTTCTGCGACGTTCAATTGATTATCAGATCCATTTCAACGATTCAGCTCAGGTGGAACTCCGATACTTCGATTACAGGAAGGACCTTGACTACTATTTCAGTGGTGATTCTTCGCTGCTCAAGGGTTTACCTGATAATCCGACGAAAATAGTAGGTATGATGAGGCGTGAATGACACCATGCTTCCTACATTTGAGTAACTATTATGAATAAGATCCCTTTAGCGCTAAGTCTCTTGGTTGCACTCTTTTTCAGTACGATGAGTATGGCCGACGAATTCGGATTCGTCAAAGGCTGGACCATTGGTGGCAACAACAATGACTTTGTCAAAGACGTTGCCTGGGATAGGTCAGGTAATATGTATCTGGTTGGAACCTTTGGCAGCAATACGATCGACCTGGATCCGACCAACGGCTTTAAATACGCCACTCGATATGGGGACGACGACCTGTTTGTGGTCAAACTTTCCAACAAGGGAGAATTCAAATGGGCAATCCACTATGGTACCTCACAAACCGAATATGGTACGCAGATCGAGGTAGATCAGGACAACAATATCATCGTGGGAGGTTCATACTTTGGGCGAATGGATCTTGATCCGGGGCCCAAGCAGGATATGCAAGGCTATTCTGGTGTCCGTAGCGCATTCTTCTCGAAGTTGGATTCCAATGGGAAATATATCTGGGGCCACTCTTTTACAGCTTCAGGAGCAACGACGCTTACGGAGTTGAAAGTTGATTCGGAGAACAACATCCTCATTAGTGGGATGTACAGCGATAACATAGATATGGATCCCGGACCGAACTATGTGGTTCTCGTTGTTTCTAATAATCAATCGAATGGGATCTATCTGGCGAAGTATAAACCTAATTCCGACATAATCTGGGCGAAAGGATTTAACGGAAATGGTTTCAAAGTAGGGGAGGATATTGCCGTTGGGAAACAAGGGCAGATCGCCATGACGGGATACTTTACCGGCACCATGGATGTGGATCCTGATGCACGCACCGAGTACATCAATAGCCTGAGCAACTATGACGGGTTCATCCTGCAAGTTGACTCTACGGGTGATCTCGAATGGTCGGGTCACTATATCGGAAAGGGGAGCGCTTTAGGCCGTGCAGTTGCTATTTCTGATTCAGGGTTGGTCTATTGCACCGGAAGTTTCAACGACACTATAGATATTGATCCAAGTTCAAAGACATATGAAGCAAGAAGTCCCGGGTATGCTGATTTCTGGGTCACCAAATTCAAGAAAGATGGAGATGTCATATGGACAAAGTCAGTGGGAGGTACGAGAGACGATGTGATTTCGGCAATGGAGTGTAAAGGAGAGGAAGATCTGTTTCTGGCAGGGACGTTTTACAACAAAATAGACCTGGATCCTGACACCGGGACTTATGAATTGCAGGGTTATGTCAACACTGCACTCGTATTCAGGACTGACTCTGCGTTACATCCCATGGATCATTCTATATTCAAAGGGACGGGAAGCGGATACATGTATGAACTGGATCTTAATTCAAACGGAGATCTGCTCACTGCCGGCTCTTTTAGCAATGATATCGACCTGGATCCCGGAGAGGATACACTGACCGTGAAGTCCAATGGAGGGTTTGATGGAATGGTCCATGTGCTCAGAACATGCAACAACAGGATCATACCGGACTTGGTGAGTTTGCCTGATATAACAGCTTTGTGCGGTTTTGCTTCGGCTGTTGCTCCAAGAGCCTGGAGTGAATGTGCAGACTCATTGACGGCTACGACCAAAAAGTCATTCCCAATCGAGGGGAAAGACACCACGGTAGTGATCTGGACATTTGACGATGGAAATGGCAGTACATTTCAGCAGCAGCAAAGGTTCATCATCAC
>VMDK01000117.1 GCA_008080835.1 Sphingobacteriia bacterium
TGCGTGGATGCGCCGGGATGAACTGCGTAGTGCCTTCTGAGAATATGGCCGTACCATCTTCACTGAGAGTGACCATGATCTGCTTGGCATCGATCTTCTCGTTCAATTCAAGGAGCGCCTTTTCTACCGATCGCTTGTCTTGCAGATCCTCATCTGTTTTCAATCCTTCGCGAAGCTCTTTGCGATTTGGTTTGAACAGAGTCACGCCTTTGTAGGCAAAGAAATTTTCCTTCTTCGGGTCCACAACAACCGGTACGTCAGCATCTTGACAAGCCGAGATGATTCGCTGGATCACATATTTGCTCAGCACGCCTTTATTATAATCCTGTAGCACAACCACATCGGTTTCATGCAATCGGGATTTCACATAGTCGAGGATCTTGATCTCGATGTTTCTTCCAAGTGCGTCGAGGTCTTCTTCATCTACCCGGAGGATCTGCTGATTGTTCCCTATCACTCGGGTTTTGACCGTCGTTTGTCGTTCAGGATCCATTATCAACCCTTCGGTATGAATACCCGCACGTTCAAATATGTGTTTCAGATATTGCCCTTCCCTGTCATTTCCAATGATAGAACAGATATGCACTTCAGCCCCAAGATTGTGGATATTCACGGCCACGTTCGCCGCTCCACCTCCTCGACGGTCTTTGGCGCTCACATTCACCACAGGAACCGGAGCTTCCGGAGAAATGCGGTCCACACGACCGAAGTAGTAAGCATCGAGCATGACGTCACCGACAACCAGCACTCGTTGTTCCTTGAACTCCCTAAATACCTGTATGATCTTTTCTTTCAAAATCAGGGATTGAGCCTCGCAAGAGCTTCTGAAATATTGTTCATGGCCTCTTCAAGATCTTCCATGGATGCTGCGTATGAGATCCTGATACACTCCGGATTCCCGAATGCTGCGCCTGTCACGAGAGATACGTTGGCTTCTTTCAGTAAATACATGCAGAGATCCATCGCGTTGTCGATGTTATACTTTCCAAAGGACTTTCCAAAATATGCGCTGATATCGGGGAAGACGTAGAATGCTCCTTGTGAGATATTCGGGACCACTCCCGGCATTTGATTGAGCGCGTTCATCACGAACTCTCTTCTCTTCTTGAATGTAGCGGTCATCTTCTCAGAAGGCTTCATAGTACCGGTCAGTGCTTTGATGGACGCTTTTTGAGCGATGGAATTTGCTCCTGATGTGAATTGACCTTGAAGCTTCTCACAGGCTTTTGCCAACCACAATGGAGCTCCTATATAACCGATTCTCCAGCCGGTCATCGCAAATCCCTTGGACACACCATTCACGGTCACTACACGACCTGCAAGTCGCGGATCACGCCCGATGGAATAATGGCTGTCTTCGTAGTTGATATGCTCGTAGATCTCATCGCTCACCACGATGATGTCCGGATGCTGGGAAAGTATTCCCGCGATCTCGGTCAATTCTTCTTCGGAGAAAACAGATCCGCTCGGATTACAAGGTGAAGAGAATAAGAATACCTTACTCTTCCTGTTCAGCACGCGACGCAATTCATCCGTGTCGAATTTGTAATTCGTTTCGATCGACGAGCGCAGATACACCGGAATACCTCCGGCTAGTTTCACCATTTCGGGGTAGCTCACCCAATAAGGAGCCGGTATGATGACTTCGTCGCCAAGATTCACGGTCGACATGATCACATTCATTATGGAATGCTTTGCCCCGCAGCTCACAACGATCTGCTCAGGAGCGTAATCGAGTTCATTATCGCGCAGGAACTTATCCGAGATCGCTTGACGCAGATCTGGATATCCCGACACCGGTGGATAGTGTGTAAAACCATCATCGATCGCTTCATGCGCAGCTTTTAGGATGTGATCCGGAGTCCCAAAATCAGGTTCTCCTATGCTAAGATTGATGATCCGGGTTCCCGACTGAGAAAGTTCGCGCGCCATCTTGGTCATCACAAGGGTTTGTGATTCTGCAACGCGCTTCAGTCTGTCCGATATTAAGTGCTCCATTTCAAAGTGGCGAAATTAGGGAGAATTGCCATGTCATTCGCAATGCATGATCTATTTCGTTTGCCTTTTATTGATTGATCTCATTCCTGACAATATGTCCGTAAAATATTGAAAAAGAGGACGTTATGCTGCAATATTGACATGTAGCATGGCTCTTATTTGAATTGAGTCTGAAATAAAGTCAGTTTTCAACAATTGGTCAATGGTTTGAAGAAATCGATTTGAACAAAGCTAACAGCTGAGTGCTGATAGCCAAAAGCCACAAGATATGAATTTGAATCAGTTTACAATAAAGGCACAGGAAGTTGTACAGAAGGCGCAGGAATTGGCCATGGTCAATACGAACCAGGCCATTGAGACCGGTCATCTTCTGAAAGCCCTCCTAATAACCGATGAAGACGTCTTGAGTTACGCACTCAAGAAAGTCAACGCGAATTTGCAGCGCATTTCACAAGCCTCAGATGCAATCGTCGAGAGCTACTCGAAGGTCACCGGTGCAGATCAACAGTACCTGTCAAAAGACGCGAATCAGGCGTTGATCAAAGCTCAGACCTTCATGAAGGAGTTTGACGATGAGTACGTCACCGTGGAGCACATTTTCCTGGGGATCCTGACGGGTTCCGACCAGGTTGCGAATATGTTGAAAGATGCCGGTGTGGCGAAGAAAGAGATGGTCGCAGCTTTTAAAGATCTGCGTGGCGGTTCCAGAGCTACTAGCAGCAGCGCAGAAGGGCAGTACAATTCGCTGAAGAAATACGCAAGAGATCTAAATGAATTGGCTTCATCCGGCAAACTAGATCCGGTGATCGGACGTGACGAGGAGATCCGCAGAGTCTTGCAGATACTTTCTCGTCGTACCAAGAACAATCCCATACTCATTGGAGAGCCCGGTGTGGGTAAAACAGCGATCGCAGAAGGATTAGCCCATAGGATCGTAAGTGGAGATGTGCCGGAGAATTTGAAGAGCAAGAAGTTGTACTCCCTGGACATGGGAGCTTTGATCGCTGGGGCTAAGTACAAAGGCGAGTTTGAAGAACGCCTCAAAGCTGTTGTGAAAGAAGTGGTCAATTCTGACGGGCAGCTCATCCTTTTCATTGACGAAATACATACACTGGTAGGTGCAGGAGCTTCCGGAGAGGGAGCCATGGATGCGGCCAATATCCTCAAACCGGCTTTGGCTCGTGGAGAACTGCGCGCCATTGGTGCCACGACGCTCGCGGAGTATCAGAAGTACATCGAGAAAGACAAAGCATTGGAACGCCGATTCCAGAGTGTTCTGGTCGATGAGCCGGATACTCAGGATGCGATCAGTATCCTTCGCGGACTTAAGGAGCGTTATGAAGTACATCACAAGGTACGGATCAAGGACGAAGCCATCATCGCCGCTGTGGAGCTCTCGCAGCGCTATATTTCCGACCGTTTCCTACCTGACAAGGCGATTGACCTGGTGGATGAAGCTGCCGCAAAATTGAGAT
This sequence comes from Sphingobacteriia bacterium, assembly GCA_008080835.1. Taxonomy (GTDB): domain Bacteria; phylum Bacteroidota; class Bacteroidia; order NS11-12g; family UBA9320; genus VMDK01. Next base: position 3,474 of record VMDK01000117.1, read on the forward strand.
TGGAGATCGATTCGGTTCCTGAAGAACTGGATGAGATCGAGCGCAAGATCATGCAATTGGAGATCGAACGAGAAGCGATCAAGCGTGAGAATGATAAAGCCAAGCTCAAACAGCTCAATGAGGAGATCTCCAATCTGAGTGAGGAGCGCAATGAGCTCAAAGCCCGTTGGCAAGCGGAAAAAGAGATCGTGGACAAGATCCAGAACGCTAAGACGAACATTGAGCAGTTCAAGCTCGAAGCTGATCAAGCGGAAAGAGCAGGAGACTTCGGGAAAGTGGCCGAGCTACGCTATGGAAAGATCAAGGAAGCGGAAGAACAACTCGCATCGTTGAAGGACGAGTTGCACGAGAAACAGGAAACAAGTTCACTCGTAAAGGAAGAAGTGGAGCGAGAGGATATCGCAGATGTGGTGAGCCGTTGGACGGGTGTGCCTGTTCGCAGCATGCTGCAGGGAGAGCGTGAGAAATTACTCCAACTGGAAGAGGAGCTGCACAGGCGAGTAGTAGGACAGGATGAGGCTATTCAAGCGATATCAGATGCCATACGCAGGAGCAGAGCCGGTTTGAGCGATCCTAACCGCCCGATCGGTTCTTTCATTTTCCTTGGAACGACCGGTGTTGGTAAAACGGAGCTCGCAAAGGCTCTTGCTGAATACTTGTTCGATCAAGAGAACGCCATGGTACGCATCGATATGAGTGAGTATCAGGAGAAACATACTGTATCCCGTTTGATAGGAGCTCCTCCGGGTTATGTGGGATATGATGAAGGTGGACAGCTCACAGAATCCGTGAGACGCAAACCGTATTCTGTGATCTTGCTTGACGAGATCGAGAAAGCGCATCCGGACGTGTTCAATATCCTGCTTCAGGTTCTGGATGATGGGCGATTAACCGACAACAAAGGTCGCACTGCCAACTTCAAGAATACGATCATCATTATGACCTCCAATATTGGCTCGCACCTTATTCAAGAGCGATTTGAGAATTTAGAGAAGGATAGGGAAGTATTGATCGCACAGACCAAGGTAGAGGTATTCGATCTTCTGAAAAAGACCATTCGACCTGAATTTCTCAATAGGATAGACGAGTTGATCATGTTCACGCCACTTGACAGAGATGAAGTACGAGCGATAGCGGATCTTCAACTCGATCACCTGATCCGGAATGTAGAGAATATGGGTGTGACGCTCACTATAGACAAAGATGCCAGAGACTGGATCGCGGAGCTTGGCTTTGACTCTCAATTTGGAGCAAGACCCCTCAAACGTGTGATCCAAAAGAGGATCATGAATGAATTGTCCAAGGAGATCCTTAAAGGGAATGTGGATCGGGACAGCGAGATCAGGATCAGTTTGAACGACAAAAAGCAGTTCGAATTTCTGAACGGATAAAATAGACTTGAAATAAACTGAATGGAAGCCCGGATGAGAATTCGGGCTTTATTTTAGAACGAGATCGAGCCAAGTCGAACGGAATCGATCGAACTCACACGTCTCGGTAACACGATCTCTGCCGCGAACCGCCATTTCATAGGCTGATTCTTCGTCATTGGCACATGTCTTAAGATTGGAAGCTAGCGCATGCACGTCTTCTGCATCGCAGAGCAACAGATGTTCTTCATGCCGGACGATCTTGTCCACCTCTGCAGAATTTGTGGAGATGACGGGAACTCCGCTGGCCAGATATTCGATAAGCTTCGTTGGGAACCCAAACTGGCTGTATATCGATCGGTCACGGAAGGATACCAATACGCTGCAGCTACGCAAATGATCGGCCAGTTGAGTATAGACCGGTGATCCTTCGTAGGAGACCCATGCCGGAAGTGCATTTTCCTGATCGAAGCGCAGAAATGCGTCGAGAGGTCCATATAAATGTAGTGTTGCATTCGGGTAATCATCCCGCAGGAACTCAACCGCCTGGATGATACCTTCAACCATATCTTTTTTTCCAAAGGATCCCAGGTATCCGACCTTTATACCCTGAGGCTGCGTGAATGCGCCGTGAAAATGATGAGATTCAAAGAATGCCGGTATCACTGTGATCTCTGAATTCACGCTCGTCAGGAGCTTTTCCTGGATCCTCTCAGAAATAACGACCTGGCGTTGGTATTTGGTCCGCTCATCGATTTCATACAGTTGACGCAGGAAACGAGCTTTGAATCCTTCGACGATGTCGCGAGAATGCAATTCGGTCCGCTCTGCGATCAGTTTCCGTCCTTGCATTCTCCACAATCTGGTCAACGGCCACCAAAATGCATTCGGGTCATATAAATAGATGATCTTGTCCTTGCGGTTGATCAAAAAGAAAAACCACGCGCTCAGTATACCGAAAAGGATCCCGATGTACGGGATATTCACCAGAAAGGTCTGAAAGCTCTTGATCCTAAATCTGGGTAGATCACTCTTACCTTTAATGAAATAAAACCGAGGCGTCTGTTCTTCTTCGTCCAATGCTCGGTAATAAGCCAACAAGCGGTTATTCGTTTGCTTTGGGAATACATTCCGATATGCGACCAGTGCTACCATCAATGTAAACATGTCCATCCCCGTGATACCAAATCCTTAAGCAAATCGACAGATCGGAGGGTATAACTCCATGAACAACATTTGAATAATGAGCGAATACCCTTGAAAGGGCTCTAACTCTGACCAACTGACTTAGTATCTCGAGCGGATGCCTCTTGCACCCTCTAAATCAGGGCTGAGTGAGTCTATTTGTCCATAACCATTTTTACTTTTCAGATGCGGCATAAATTCTCTCAATAATATCAACTACCGTCATGGCCTCTTTGGCGTTAGTAACGGAAGATCCTGAATTCAGGGTTTCGATCACGTTCTCGATCACGTAATGATGATTTGCTGCGCTACCTGTGAAAGGGCCATAGTCATTGGGTGGGCTGGTCTCCGGCAGATCAGGCATCCGGTAGTTCTCGATGTGCGCATATTCAACCTCATTCATGTATTGTCCGCCTACACGAATGGTCCCTTTGGAACCTAATACAGTGATAGAACTCTCAAAGTTCTTATCCCATGTAGAAGTTGTGAATTGTAGACATCCTGCGCCCCCATTGACGAATTCAAAAATGGCATTGCCGCTATCAGCAAATTCAGTATTCTCACGATGCGTGTGATTGTAAATGCGGGATCGGATATTGGTGACATCACCGAAGACCCAATGCATGATATCGATGAAATGACTGAATTGGGTGAAAAGTACTCCGCCATCTAGTTCCAATGAACCTTTCCAGGTATTGCCGCTGTAATATCTGTCGTCTCGATTCCAGTA
>VMDK01000107.1 GCA_008080835.1 Sphingobacteriia bacterium
ATTGGTGCAGAATCATTCATCAATCGATTACCGGGAGGTTTCGAATATGACGTCCAGGAAAGAGGAGCTTCTCTTTCAGTCGGGCAAAGACAATTGGTAAGCTTTATAAGAGCTCTGGCTTTTGATCCGAGGATCCTGGTATTGGACGAAGCCACAAGCTCGGTTGACAGTGAAACGGAAGAACTCATCCAAAAGGCCGTCGAAGAATTGATGAAAGGCCGAACGGCATTGGTGATTGCTCACAGACTCAGTACCATTCGAAACGCAGATGAGATTCTCGTATTGGAAGCAGGAGAGATCATCGAGCAAGGTAGCCATGACGAACTCATCGAGAAGGATGGTCGATATGCGGAAATGATCCGGGAGCACAGTTTGGATGTCGTTGAGGATTGAATTCCTTCTCCCGGCTATGAACATTGAACAAGGGAGCCCATATTTGCGGTCAAATACAACTAGGTCATGCAAACGGTCGTAAGCGGTATCCGTCCAACGGGAAAACTTCATTTGGGGAACTACTTCGGAGCAGTGAAGAACTTCCTGATGATGCAGGAGAACTACAACAGCTATTTCTTCATCGCTGATATACACTCCCTCACAACACACCCAACTCCGGAGGATCTGCACGGCAGTGTGCGCCAGGTCTTGGCAGAGTATTTGGCAATGGGACTGGATCCTGAGAAATGTGCGTTATTCATCCAAAGTGATGTGCCTGAGATCACGGAGCTGTATACCTATATGAATATGAATGCGTATCTGGGAGAACTGGAGCGAAGCGCGTCTTTCAAGGACAAGATCCGCACTCAGAAAAACAACGTCAATGCCGGTCTTTTGACTTATCCGGTACTTATGGCTGTGGACATTTTGATCCACAAAGCTGATTTCGTTCCGGTAGGAAAGGATCAGGAACAGCATCTGGAAATGACACGTCAGTTCGGGAACCGATTCAACAGGATGTATGATGTGGAGTTCTTCCCTGAACCACAAGCTTTCAGTTTTACAGGAGAATTGGTCAAAGTTCCTGGACTTACAGGGCAAGGTAAGATGAGTAAGAGCGGGGGAGCTGGAGATGCAGTCTTCTTCGATGAGGATGATGATGTCACAAGAAAGAAGATCATGCGGGCAAAGACCGATGCCGGTCCTCAGGAGCCTAACAGCCCACATTCTGAAGAGATCGCGAATTTGTTCGATCTGATGAGACTCGTATGTGAAGAAAGCGTTGTTCAACAGTATGTTGATGCCTACGCAGATTGTTCCATTCGCTACGGAGATATGAAGAAGCAACTCGCCGAGGATATGCTGACTTTGATCGCTCCGATACGAGAGCGGATCAGAGAAGTAAAGGCAGATGATGCTTACCTCGCAAAGGCCGCAAAAATCGGTGCAGAGAAGGCTAGAGAGAGCGCCTCACGTACCATGAGAGAAGTTCGGGAAATAATTGGTTTTAAAAAGTTTTATTAGATAGATTTGAACGCTTTCACGTGACCAATTCTAACGCACTATGCATCTTGCCGTAGCCGGAAATATCGGGTCAGGAAAAACAACCCTGACGAGTCTTTTAGCCAAACATTATAGTTGGGAACCTCATTTTGAGTCCTTGGAAGACAATCCGTACATTTCTGATTTCTATGAGGACATGCAACGATGGTCCTTCAATCTGCAGGTGTACTTCCTCAATAGCCGTTTCAATTCCATTCAAAGGATTCAGGAAACCGGACAGAACGTGATCCAGGATCGTACGATCTATGAGGACGCATTCATCTTTGCACCGAACCTGCATTCAATGGGGCTTATGAGTACCCGTGATTTTGATACCTATCAAAGTCTGTTCACCAGCGTTAAGTCCATGGTAAGTGCTCCGGATCTTTTGATCTATCTCCGTGCGACGATCCCTGCTTTAGTAAATCAGATCCAAAAGAGGGGTAGAGATTATGAGGACAGCATCCGGTTGGATTATCTGAAAAGGCTGAATGAGCGCTACGAAGCGTGGATCAGTACCTACACTGAAGGCAAACTTTTGATCATCGAAGTCGATGACATGGATTTCGAATCCAAGCCGGAGGATCTGGGAGCGATCATCTCAAAAGTGGATGCCAACATCCACGGTCTTTTCTAAGATCTCCTTCTGTAGATCCCGAAGAGGAAATCCGAATCCTCTCCCTTAATGAAGTGATCCTCGAGATCAAATTGCTCTTGCAATACTCTTGATCTTTCATCATCCTCTTCAATTTCCAAAAAGTTGTGCGCGATATCCTTAAAAACAAGGTGAAGCAAATTACCCCCATATTCTCGCTCCATTTCTGTACTGAAATTTGCAGACAAGGCTTTACGTATGCTGTGTGAGTCTATGGCCTCGCTCGGATCGGCAAGTATCATGCGCCACAGACCCGGACGATGAACCTTATTCTTGGTATAGCCGGGAAGTCGAGTTCTGCGCCATTCCTTTGGGATTGATCTCAACGAAGCGTTGGCTGCATCTAATTGTGACTTCGTCCATTGCAGTCTGGTCGGACCTACATACTCATTGATGATCAGCACTCCATCAACAGATAGGAGAGGGAGGACTGATTGCTCGATGAACTTTTCGATGTGATCGAAGTGATGTAAGCTAGAGTGAAATAGTACAGCATCATATGTGCCCTCCAGAGGCTCTTTCAGGATGTCACGACATTCGAATCGACAGATGTCACTAACGCCCATAGCTGATGCCTTTTCATTGGCCTGCTTGATCAGATTGTCTGCGAGGTCTACTCCTTTAACTTCCTGAAACAGTCCCGACTCCGCCAGTCGTATCTCATGGGAAGCTACTCCACAGCCGATAGAAAGCAATCGCAGATCTCGCCGGTCGGCGAAATATTCGATCACAAGTTCTTCATAGGTTCCGGATGGATCTCCGGTGATGAGTTTGTTCCAGCGCTCTTTGACCTCGGGAATGATCCACCAATTGGAGCTTACCTCACCACTATTGAAAGCTGAATGCGTACGTTTTGCGGATCTCGGGTCGAGCTTGCGCAGCAAGTTACCCGGTCCTTTCTCGTACAGCTTGAGCAGCAGATCGAGAAAATCACCCGTGCTCACATAATTCTTCAATGGTCCTATTTGAATTCTTCCAGCATACGAAGTGCAGTATAGGCTGCTTCACTGCCTTTGTTTCCGTGCTTGCCACCTGCACGTTCAAGCGCCTGTTCTTGGTCGTCCGTGGTCAGGACTCCGAAGATAACCGGTTTGGAGCTGTCTAATCCAACGCGCATGATGCCTTGAGCAGCTGCATCACAAATGAAGTCGAAGTGACGTGTTTCTCCTTGTACAACGCAACCCAGACAGATCACTGCATGAAGATCTTGGGTGCATAATAATTGAGCTCCTAAGGCCAATTCGAAAGTCCCCGGGACAAATTTCGTGAGGATGTTCTCCTGCTTTACGCCGGCTTCGGTCAATGTATCCCGACAACCTGCAAGCAATGCGCCTGTAACGGCTTCATTCCATTCCGCTACGACTATGCCTATGCGGTAGGCACTCCCGTCGGGAAGAGGGTTTGAGAAGTGAGAAAGACTTTTGTCGGCTGACGACATGAGTCCGATAGTTTAAGATCGCTCAGCCTTAGTTTTGGCTCTCGCGATATACTTGTCGATCTGATTCGCGTATTCCGTCTCGCTGTAATCTTCCTTGATCGTCTCGTAAATATCTACTGCTTCACTCCAATTGCCAAGATGCTCATAGACACGAGCTGCTTTGGTCAGAGCGTACGGAGCAGTGAAGTTGTTATCGTCCATTTTTGCCGCTTTCATGTAAGCACTGGCGGCTTGATCATATTGCTCCATTTGCGAGTAGCAATCGCCAACCAGACATTTAGCCAATGGACCTACAATACGGTCGCCAAATTGAGCATCTTCCAGATAGCTCACAGCTTCTTCGTATTGTCCTTTTTCCATCAATGCACGTCCGGCCATGTAACTTGCTTTCATCGAAGCAACTGTTCCTGAACCTGCCAGGTCCATCGCGCTAGGATTGATCCCGTCACCATTGAGAACAAGGTCCAGTGAATCCTGCATGAAGTATCGTTCAGTCATGAACAATTCTGCATTCGCCTTGTCTTCTTGTCCGGGAACATAGTATCTGAAGTAAGCCCAGATACCCACTACGACAATGATCACAGCTCCTGCTACGATACTGATCATACGGGCATTCTCCTCGTAATAATTCAAGATGGAGAACTTGGAGGATGATCCTTCCTGAACTTCCTCGATGTATTCCTCTTCGTTGTTTTGCTCGTCTCGGCTCATTTTCAAAATTTTTGCAAAAGTACTCTTATTTAAACAATATATCTGTTGGTGTGATGGTCACCGAATTCTGAAATTATTCGGTCAAATATGGGTAGTCACCTACATAGACATCCTCATATAATTCTGAAGCGTCAGGGTACGGTGAATTCTCTGCAAATTCAACACTTTCTGCCACCTCATTCTCGATGCGTTCTTCCATTTCCTCCAACGCTTTGGCGGTAGCCCATTTCTTAGAGATCAATGTCTTGCGAACTTGTTCGATCGGGTCGAGATTCTTGTACGTCTCGAGTTCTTCCTTGGTCCGATATTTTGCCGGATCCGACATGGAATGTCCACGGTATCTGTAGGTCTTGATCTCGAGAAAGGTTGGGCCATCTCCCTTGCGTGCTCTTGCTACTGCTTTTTCCATGCTTTCATGGACCGCTTCACAGCTCATTCCATCTACTTGTTCAGAAGGCATGTCGTATGCAGCACCGATCTTATAGATATCCAGAACATTGGTGGTTCTTTCCACCGATGTTCCCATGGCATATTCGTTGTTCTCACATACAAAGACCACAGGTAAATTCCATAACATGGCCATGTTGAAGGTTTCGTGCAATGCACCTTGACGAACCGCTCCATCTCCGAGGAAACACACGCAGATATTGTCAGTACCGTTGTACTGCTCTGCTAACGCGATTCCTGCACCAAGTGGGATCTGTCCTCCGACGATACCATGACCTCCAAAGAAATTATGCTCCTTGCTGAACATGTGCATACTTCCACCTTTCCCCTTCGTGCATCCGGTTTCCTTTCCGAATAACTCGGCCATGACGCTGTTGGCACTCAGCCCACAAGCCAATGCATGGCCATGGTCACGGTAAGCAGTGATGATATTGTCATCTTTTGTGATAGCCGACATCGTTCCGGCGATCACAGCTTCCTGACCTATACAAAGGTGGCAGAAACCTCTGATCTTCTGCTGGCCATAGAGTTGGGCACTCTTTTCCTCGAACCTGCGGATCAACATCATCAGCTCGAACCAACGGAGGTAAGTCTCTTTGTTAAATTTTATTTTTGCCATTCCTTCTGATCTCTTCGAAAAAACCGCACAAAAATAGCATTTATTCCATCACAAGATTGAAGCTGTCACACCTACAGATCGAACATTTTAAGAACCACGAAACGGCTGATTTCGCGTTCGGTGACCAGTTCAATTTCATTACAGGTGGAAACGGACTGGGCAAGACGAATCTGCTCGATGCGATCCACTACGCATGCACTGGCAGATCCTTCTTCGGACGAAGTGATACATACGCCATTCAATTCGAACAGGAATTCGCTTTCCTGAAGGCCGACGTTGATCGGGGCCGGGAAGCACCGGAAGAAGTGAAGATCAGTATCTCGAATAACGGTCCTGCAAAGAAGCAGATACATGTGGATGGCGGTCGTCGCACCAGAGTCAGCGATCATTATGGTTTCATCCCTGTCGTGATGTTCACACCGGCTGAGATCAAATTGGTCAACGAAGGTTCCAGGGAAAGACGAAAATTCCTGGATCGGATCATGAGTCAGGCCAATGCGAATTTCCTACGTGATATTATCGAATACAGCAAGCTGATCGATTCTAGAAATGAGCTGCTCAATTTGCTCCGTGAACGTGGCAATTTCGATGAGATCGCACTTCAGGCCTATGACGAGCGACTCATCCCTGTCATGGATAGGATCCACCTGGCACGTAGGGAATTTATCGACGGTTTCTCAACGCGAGTAGAAGAGGCCTATAGCGCTCTGACCAATGAGCAGGAGAAGATCAGTCTGGCATACCTGAGCGACCTAAGTGAAACCAATGCCGAGAAATTGTTGAGTTCGAATCTGCAGTCTGATAGATACGCAGCGCGAACCACAGCAGGAGTGCATAAAGACGATCTTGAACTCAGCTTGAACGGTCACTTGCTTCGGGCTATCGGGTCCCAGGGGCAGGTCAAAACATCAGTAATTGCATTACACCTTGCGGCCTATCAATTCCTGAAGGACGAACTAGGCTCCAGTCCTTTACTCTTGTTGGATGATATCTTTGAGAAGATCGATGAGCAACGGGCAGGAGAGTTGCTCCAAATGATCGGTCGCGATCACTACGGACAGATCTTCATCACGGACACGGATGAATCGCGGATAGAAAGACATATGAGCAAGTCGAAGGCGGATAAAAAAATCTTTAAGTTTGACCCCCCTGAGAAATAGATCCATGTCGGACGAACAACCACTGAAAAAAATCATCCAGGTGATGATGAAGAACTATCAGCTCGACGAGCGGATGAGGCAAAAGCAAGTGGAACAAAAATGGCCTGAGATCGTTGGTGAACTCATCGCCAAACACACTGCTTCAGTGAACATATCCGAGACTACGCTTTTTGTTCGGG
>VMDK01000077.1 GCA_008080835.1 Sphingobacteriia bacterium
CCATCATTGACTTGAAGTACACGAACTGTATCATGGTGATCGGAGCGAACCCAACAGATGCGCATCCGGTGACAGGAGCGAAGCTCAAGCAGTTTGCCATGAAGAATAAGCCAACGATCGTGATCGACCCACGTCGAACGGAATTGGCAAGATACGCGCATCACCATTTGGCACTCAGACCAGGTACCAACGTAGCGCTGTTGAACATGATGATCTACTATATCATCAATGATGGCTTGATCGATCAGGACTTCGTCAACAACAGAACCGAAGGCTACGAGGATTTCCTGAACAGTGTGAATGCACTGGACATCGACGAGCTGGAGAACATCACAGGAGTGAAGCGCGAAGAAGTACGTGCAGCGGCTCATACTTATGCGTCTGCTAAGAATGCAATGAGCTTCCACGGACTGGGAGTAACCGAGCATTCGCAAGGTACCTTCACGGTGATGCAGATCGCAGAGCTTGCGATGCTGACTGGGAATGTCGGACGTAGAGGTGTTGGTGTGAATCCACTTCGTGGACAGAATAACGTTCAAGGAAGTGCAGATATGGGAGTACAGCCACACCAGGGTGCAGGGTACCTCGATATTACCCAACCTGAAGTGGTCAAGAAATATGAGGACTTCTACAACGCGAAGTTGCCTTCACATGTGGGATACAAGATTCCGGAAATGTTTGAAGCTGCCATTGATGGAAAGCTGAAGGGATTGTGGATCATCGGTGAGGATGTAGTACAAACCGACCCGAATACTCAGAAAGTGATCAAAGCCATGCGCGCCACAGATTTTGTGATCGTTCAGGAGTTGTTCATGACCGAGACGGCTAAAGAAGCTGATCTGGTATTACCGGGAGCAAGCTTCCTGGAAAAGAGCGGAACGTTCACGAACGGAGAGCGACGCATACAACGTGTGAACAAGGTAGTTGAGCCTATCGGAAATGCGAAGGTTGACGGACAGATCATCATCGACGTAATGAATCGCATGGGTTATGAGCAAGCCGACTATCATCCACGCACCATGTTGGAAGAGATCTCGCAGATCGTACCTTTCTTCAGAGGTGTCAAATGGGATGAGCTCGGAAGTAACGGAAAACAATGGCCGGTTCGAGAGGATGGATCCGATACTGAGATCCTGCACAAGACCGAATTCAAGATCGGAAAGGGGCAGTTCCAGTATTTCGACTTCAAGGAGAGTGAAGAGATCGAAACATACGGTAAGGATTATCCGTACATCGTTACCACAAACCGCGAGCTTGAGCACTACAATTGTGGAGCTATGACTCGTCGTACCGGTAATGTAGAGATCCTGACGGATGATTACCTGATGATCCACCCGAAAGACGCATCAGATAACGGCATAAGCGATGGTGATATGGTTTGTGTGGAATCTGCACGTGGTAAAGTTGACATCAAGGCCCGCATCACTGATGAAGTGAGACCAGGCGTATTGAGTACGACCTTCCACTTCCCGGAAGTGATGGTCAATAACATCACATCAGATGTGCACGATTCTGAAGCTAAATGCCCTGAATACAAGGTGGTAGCCTGTAGAATTCGCAAAGCGCGAAGAGCAGGTAGGAGAAAGCCGGGAGAAGTCGTGACCAATTGATCCCAAAGTGAACGCATAAAAAAATCCCGGCCTTTCGGTCGGGATTTTTATTTATGATCTAATTAGGATTCTCTAGTTTGCTTTACCACCGATGTGGTTGTCCTGCCACTCTTTCAGAGCGTCCCAGTTACCTTCAGCAGCCATAGTAGCTTGCTCAGGCCAGGTTGCAGGGTCGTGGGCTTTGAAGTTACCCTCTGCATTATCGAGGATCTCACGGATCGCTTCCGGAGTAGACGCTGCGAGGTTAGCGAAAGAATTGATACCAGCTTCATTCAAAACACTAGCGATCTTTGGACCGATACCTTCGATCTTATTCAGCTTGTCTGCTTTGTCAGCCGCCTTTTTCTTAGCAGGCTTCTCCGCTTTTTCAGCCTTAGCCGGTGCAGCTTCTTTCTCTTCTACAGGAGCTTCAGCAGGAGCTTCTGCTTTTGGCTCTTCTTTCTTCGCTTTCTTAGCAGGAGCTTTAGCGGCGTTCTTCACTTCCTCTACAATCGCAAGCGTGTCTTCTTCCAAGACCACACCTGATTCCTCTTTATGAGGAGATGCAATGTAGTTGCGTGTTTTGTTTCTCTTGATCGTCGCTACGCGAACTTTGGCTCTCGTTTTATTTCTCGCTGCCTTTCTTTCCAATCTGGTAACTGCCATCTCGTCTAAAATTTGCGCAAAAGTATCACTTAATTTTCTCAATTGCACAATTAACCTGAACCCTTTATTCAAATATTCACATCGCGATCAGAAACTGTCCAATATGTATCCTAATTGTGTAAAAACAGGCATATGTCAGTCTGATTCAATTCAGCTCCTGCGCTACATTTGTTCTTGTGAAAATCATCATAGCCGGTGCAGGTGAGGTGGGGTATCACCTTGCCCGATTACTCTCCAACGAAAGTCAGGATATCGTTCTGATCGATAATAATAAGCGTGTTCTCAATCGCGCTCAATCGGAACTGGACGTATTTGTGATCAGAGGGAATGCAACTTCTTTGAGCATCCTCGAGGAAGCGGAAGTGCGAGATGCTGACTTGCTCATCGCAGTTACATCTTCCGAAACCACGAATATTTCAGTGGCTACCATAGGAAAGCAATTAGGTGCACGAAAGACCATAGCTCGTGTGCATAACCCTGAGTTCCTGAATGCCGGAAGTCGTATTGATTTCGAGAAACTCGGGATCGATGTGCTCATTTCACCGGAGGAGTTGGCTGCAAAAGAGATCTCTCGTCTGATTCGCAGATCTGCTTTCACGGATGCTTTTGAATTCGAATTCGGCAAATTGCTACTCCTCGGTGTGAACCTGGAGAACGAAGCCCCGATCCTGGGCGAGAATGTGCAGGATGTAGGATGGCATAATGGAGCCAGAGAATTCATCACCATTGCATTGCAAAGGGAAAACCGCACACTCATCCCGGGTAAAGACCTCAGTTTCCAATTGGGGGATCACGCCTATTTCGTGGTGTTGCCGCAGGGAGTTGAACGCATGCTCGAATTGGCCGGTAAACAATCTCACGACATCAAGAATGTGATGATCATGGGTGGCGGTCGTGTAGGGACCAATACGGCACTTAAGATCAAGAAACGCCGTAAGGTGAAGCTGATCGAAACGGATGCCGACAAGTGCTTCCAGATCGCTGATGAGATGTCGGACGTACTCGTGATCAACGACGATGGTCACAATGTGAAGCTCCTCGAGCAGGAGAATATCGATGAAATGGATGCCTTCATTGCAGTGACCGGTAACTCAGAGACCAATATCATGAGCTGTCTGGTCGCTAAATCCCATGGTGTTAAGAAAACCATCGCCCTTGTGGAGAATATCGACTACATCAACCTTTCACAGACTATCGGTATCGACACATTGATCAACAAGAAGCTGATCGCGGCCAATAACATATTCCGTTATGTGCGCCAAGGTGTGATCATCAATATAGCAGGACTGCATGGAGTAGAAGGAGAGATCCTCGAGTTTGTGGTGCACAAAGACAGTAAGATCACTAAAAAGCCTATTGGGGAGATCGAATTTCCGGATGATGCCATCATAGGTGGAGTGGTGAGGCGACGCGAGGGAATGATCGTCACAGGAAGCGAGCAACTCGTGAGTGGTGATCGTGTAGTAGTATTCACGAGTAGCACAGCAGTTCGTGAAGTAGAGAAGTTCTTCTGATCGACGAATAATAATGTTCAACTGGAAAGTAATATTCAATGTGTTCGGCCTTCTGCTTATGCTGAATGGCTTCTTCATGACCATTGGGATCCCGGTTGGACTGTACTACGGCCAAGGAGGGCTCATCCCAATATTACTGAGTGCGGCTGTTTCCGTGAACCTAGGCTTCTTGCTTTGGTATATCACCAAGAAGAACAACAAATCTCTTCGGACCAAAGACGGGTACATCATCGTGACCGGTGGCTGGCTCATTATGTCGCTCAGCGGCTGTTTACCTTATGTATTGAGTGGAACCATTCCGGAATTCACCAGTGCGTTGTTCGAGACGATATCGGGCTATACTACAACGGGTAGTACCGTTTTAAAGGATATTGAGGCCGTTCCGGCCGGGATCTTGTTTTGGCGAAGCCTTACCCAGTGGATCGGTGGAATGGGGATCATCGTATTGACGGTGGCCATTCTCCCGGTACTGGGAGTGGGAGGGATGCAGCTGTTCATGGCAGAGTCACCCGGTCCGAGCGCCAGTAAACTTCATCCGCGGATCACGGAAACAGCCAAACGACTTTGGATGATCTACGTGCTCCTGACCATCGTGGAGACCATGATGCTCAAGCTGTTCGGGATGTCGTGGTTCGATGCGGTCAACCATTCTATGACGACCGTTTCTACGGGTGGTTTTAGCACTAAGAACCTCAGCATTGCAGCATACGACAACCCGATGATCCAATACACCATTGCACTGTTCATGTGCTTCGGTGGGATCAATTTTACGCTTATATACTACTTCTTGAAGGGTAGGCTCAACAAGGTGTATACAAATGAAGAGTTCCGTTACTATATCGGTCTCATTATCTTGAGCGTCATTGTCTGTACAGCGGTGCTGCAAAGAATGTATCCGTTCCTGTTCGAGCAGAACATCCGGGAAGTGGTCTTCCAGGTCATCAGTATCATCACCACAACCGGATTTGCCACTGCGGATTATACGGCTTGGGGTCCTTTCCTGACGCTGGTTTTCTTCATACTGATGTTCTTCGGAGCAAGTGCGGGTTCTACCGCCGGTGGTGTGAAGATCGTACGGCATGTGATCATAATCAAGAATGGATTTTCTGAGCTGAAACGACTGATTCACCCTAGTGCTATCGTTCCTGTGCGCTATAATGGCAAGGCAGTTGGACAACAGGTGACATACAACATCCTGGCATTCTTCTTCATCTACCTGAGCATCTTCCTAACGGGTTGTTTGATCATGACCTTTTACAACTACGACCTTCTAACGGCCGCCGGAGCTACGATCTCTTCGCTTGGAAATATTGGTCCGGGTATTGGACAAGTAGGACCGGCACATAACTTCTCAGATTTTCCCGAATCAGCGAAGATGATCCTGGCCTTCCTAATGCTTCTCGGGCGACTGGAACTCTTTACGGTCTTGCTGCTCTTTACAAGAGTTTTCTGGAGAAGAGTGTAGTGCTATTCTTTGATGATCAAAGGCAGTGTATGAGCACCAGCTGAGCCATAATTGATCTGCACAAAGTACAAACCTTTCAAAGGATCAGAAAGCATGAATTCAGTAATACCTCCATTTGACCGGATGATCTCATATTCCATTTTTACTCCAAGCGTATTGTAAATGACAAGCTGATCCGAGTTCAATTTTGAATGAGTAGCATGTTCCAATCGCGCAATACCTTTCGACGGATTAGGATAAATGATGAGAGCAGGCTCACGGAATAATGAAGGATAAATGCCCACTGGTGATGCCGCTTTTGCATATCTGAATATACCACTCCAGGCAATCGCATAGCCCAAGGTGCTGTCGATCATGGAGATATCCTGAATGTAGTCGTAGTTGAAAGGACTGTTCTTTACCTCCAGCCACTCCCAACTTTTGCCAAAATCCCTACTCACAGCAAAAACTTTGCTGGAATCCATGGTCAGGGTAAATGCTGCCATGATCATGTTCTCGTGTAACACTTGTACGCGATGGGGCCCTGAGAACGAGCCTTTCAGAAAGAAATTAGTGGTATCCCAACTCGTGCCCGCATTTGACGAAATCTGCATTTCTCCGGAACTCAAATAGAAGAACACGCTGTCAGAATGCACCTGCACTCGACGATGGATCTGATCGATGTATGATCTCGGAGACAGGTTGGTAGTATCCCAGTTCGATCCACCATTATTACTCGAAAGCACATATCCGGTGTTCGTCGTCGGATGTTCGGCAATGAGGTGAATTTCGGTCTCTGTCAGTGCTTGAAGTCCCTTGATCATTGGTCGTTCGCCACCTACATCAGGGAATGTCAACTCTGACCATGCCGACCCGCCATTCGTCGTTTTGAATACTCGTGTGGTATCTCTGCCTTCAGTTCGAACGAGTACCGACGTAGCATCCATGATCTTCAATTCCATGAGATCTGTGAACCCTGCACCAATGAGCGACTAGGAACTTCCTGCGTTCGTCGTCATGAATACACTGTCTCGCGAAGAAACTACTCCTCGAGTGGATGAGAGGAAATCAAATCGACCTCGTACAGTCCGAATTTTGTTCCAATTCTGTGCGGAATCGACACTTCGCCAAATGGATATGTTGTTTGTCGTCGGGTTAAATGTGGACACGAAGATGGTATCCGTTCCAAAAGCCTGGATCTGTTGAAATTCCACATTGCCAAAAGGATGGGATATCTCTTCCCATTGTTCAGATGCAGACACACCGTTGATCGAAAGGACAGCACAAATAAAAAAGCGAGAAATGGAGTTGATTTTCATGGTCAGTTGCTGAAGACAATGATAAGTAATGAAGTTCCCTTTTCTTGAGAATAGAAGGCAAAATTTAGAAGAATATGAGAAGTTATCTGTTC
>VMDK01000078.1 GCA_008080835.1 Sphingobacteriia bacterium
GGAACAGTTGTAAAAGGAAAAGTAGTCAGCATTACCGAGAAAGATGTCGTAATCGACATCGGATTCAAATCAGACGGATTGATCAACCGCGTGGAATTCCGCGACAACCCTGAGCTCGCCAACGGCGACGAAGTGGATGTATACGTAGAAAAAACAGAAGATGACCTCGGTCAGCTCGTTTTGTCACGCAAGAAGGCCATCGCTGAAACGGCTTGGGACAAGATCCTCGACGCGCAGGAAAATGGCTCCATCCTCAAAGGATATGTCAAATCACGCACCAAAGGTGGTCTTGTGGTTGACGTACTTGGACTGGACGCATTCCTTCCAGGTTCACAGATCGATGTGAAGCCTATCCGCGATTACGATCAGTACGTTGGTCAGACCATGGAATTCAAAGTGGTTAAGGTCAACGAGACGTTCAAGAACGTTGTGATCTCGCACAAAGCCCTCATTGAGGACGATATAGAGGCTCAAAAAGGAGAGATCCTGAGCAAGCTGGAGAAAGGACAGGTACTCGAAGGAGTTGTCAAGAATATGACCTCATTTGGAGTATTCGTTGATCTTGGTGGATTGGACGGACTTCTGCACATCACCGATGTGAGCTGGGGACGTATCAACCATCCTGAAGAAGTTCTCGAACTCGATGAGAAGATCAACGTGGTTGTTCTCGATTTCGACGACGACAAAAAACGTATCTCTCTTGGCTTGAAACAGCTCACTGCTCACCCATGGGATAACCTGGATGAGAAGCTCGAAGTTGGAGCTAAAGTGAAAGGCAAAGTTGTAACTGTTGCAGATTACGGTGCATTCGTAGAGATCGCTGCCGGAATCGAAGGTTTGATCCACGTCTCAGAAATGAGCTGGTCTCAGCACCTTAGAAATCCTCAGGACTTCATGAAAGTGGGTGATGAGGTTGAAGCAGTTATCCTTACCCTGGACAAAGAAGAGCACAAGATGTCTCTGGGCATCAAGCAGCTCACTCCGGATCCATGGGATAATATCGAAACTAAATATCCGGTAGACAGCAAGCATACAGGAATCGTTCGCAACCTGACCAACTACGGCTTGTTCGTAGAATTGGAAGAAGGAGTGGACGGACTGGTTCACGTATCTGACCTCAGCTGGAGCAAGAAGATCAAGCACCCTGCAGAATTCACCAAGAAAGGTGAAGAACTGGAAGTAGTTGTGCTTGAGATCGATCGCGAAAATCGTCGTTTGAGTCTTGGACACAAGCAGCTCGACGAGAACCCATGGGACACTTTCGAAAGCATCTTCCACGAAGGTTCTGAGCACGAAGGTACCATTGCACAGATCGTTGATAAAGGAGCTACTGTAGCGATGCCATATGGTGTTGAGGCATTTGCTCCGAACAAACACCTCAAGAAAGAGGATAAATCAAATGTGAAAGAAGACGAAGTGATCCAGCTTCGAGTGATCGAATTCAACAAGGATCAAAAGCGCATCATCGTTTCACATACTGACATCTGGAAAGAGGAAGAACGTGCACGTAAGGATACAGAGTCTGCAGAGCGCACAAAACGCGCAAAACGCACATCTAAGATCGTTGGAGACCTCAATAAGAATGTAGAGCGTTCTACACTCGGAGAATTGGGAGAACTGGCAGAATTGAAGGCGAAGATGGAAGCCGCTTCTGAGGAAGCAGCTAAAGAAGCAGCGCCTAAAGCTGAAAAGAAAGCCGAAAAACCTGCTAAAAAGGAGCAAGCTGAAGAATCAGGAACAGACGACCTCAAGAAATTGACCGGTGTAGGTCCTGCGTTTGAAAAGAAGCTTCACGAAGCAGGGATCAGCAGCTTTCAGCAGATCCTTGACCTGGACGCAAACGGAATCGCTGAACTCGAAGAGAAGATCAGCAAGCCCGGGATCGTTGAGAAAAACAACTGGCAATCGGAAGCTAAAGAGCTGATGAATGCGTAGTATGAATTGCTATAAAACAAAACAAAAATCCCATTTTTGAATGGGATTTTTTTTTGCCTATGAACTACTGGTTGATCAAATCTGAACCGTACAAATACAGCTGGGACCAAATGGTCGCAGACGGCGAGACATATTGGGATGGTGTGCGTAATTATGCCGCAAGGTTGAACTTGAGAGGTATGAAAACCGGCGACCATTGCCTGTTCTATCATTCCAATGAAGGAAAGGAGATCGTCGGGATCGTCGAGGTGGTCAAGGAAGCCTATCAGGATCCCACGACCGACGACGATCGGTGGGATGCGGTGGACGTAAAAGCCATCCGACCATTGAAAAGACCGGTGACGTTGCAGGAGATCAAAGCGGACGAAACCCTGGATCAAATGGATCTGGTTCGTCAGACAAGACTATCGGTAGGCAAAGTCAGAAAACACGAATACGATCGGATAATCGCGATGAGCGAGTCATGAAGAACAAACGACCCATACTGGACAGTACTCAGATCGACATCAGCTTGCATCGACTAGCGCTGGAATTGCATGAAGAGCATGGCGACTTCAGCAATACCGCGATCATTGGTCTGCAGCCGAGAGGCATCAATCTGGCAAAGAGCATCCACGGGTTGTTGCAGGAGATCTCCGGAAATGAGGACATCAAGTTCGGAGAGCTCGACAGCACTTTCTACCGCGATGATTTTCGAAGGGGCGATAAGGTCCTGATACCTAACAGCATTGAGCTGCCCTTCAGCATCGAAGGGATGAACGTGATACTCGTAGATGATGTCCTGTACACAGGCAGGTCCGTGCGATCGGCATTGAATGCACTCACAGATTTCGGTCGACCGAATCGCACCGAGCTCTTGGTATTGATCGACAGGAAATACAATCGCGAGCTACCCATACAACCCGACTACACAGGTGAGGCGGTGGATACCAGAACCAAAGACCGCGTTCTGGTGGAATTAGATGGCAATGACCCTATAGTGTGGATCGTAACTGAAGAAAAGAAATGAGTACACTCTCTACGAAGCATCTACTCGGTATCGAGCAACTCACCAGAGCCGATATCGAATTGATTTTTGAGACCGCTGACAACTTCAAGACCATCATTAACAGACCCATTAAAAAGGTCCCCTCACTGAGAGATGTGACCATTGCCAATATTTTCTTCGAGAACTCTACACGTACCAGAGTCTCTTTTGAATTAGCCGAAAAAAGACTGAGCGCGGATACGGTGAATTTCTCAAGCTCTTCTTCGAGTGTATCCAAAGGTGAAACGCTCATCGATACCGTCAATAATATCCTTTCCATGAAGGTGGATATGGTGGTGATGCGGCATCCCGCACCCGGCGCTGCCATGTTCCTGGCTGAGCATGTGGACGCACAGGTTGTCAACGCAGGAGATGGGACTCACGAACACCCGACGCAAGCATTACTGGATGCGTATTCCATGCGTGAGAAATTCGGTTCTCTGGAAGGAAAGAATGTGATCATAGTAGGTGACATCCTGCACTCAAGAGTTGCCCTGAGCAACATCCTTTGCTTGAGAAAACTAGGAGCAAAGGTCAAGGTGTGCGGCCCTCCTACCCTTATCCCGAAATATATCGAGGAATTAGGAGTAGAAGTGGAATACGACCTCGACAAGGCACTCCAATGGTGTGATGTGGCGAACATGCTGCGCATCCAATTAGAAAGACAGGATATCAAGTATTTCCCATCTCTGAGAGAATACCAGATGCAATATGGTTTGACCACAAACCGACTTGAACGGATCGGAAAAGAGATCACGATCATGCACCCGGGACCGATCAATCGCGGAGTGGAGATCAGCAGTGAAGTGGCTGATTCTACGAATAGCATCATACTGGAGCAAGTGGAAAACGGAGTAGCTGTACGAATGGCGGTGCTCTATCTTCTCGCAGGTCAGGCCAATGTCGATGAGTAAGCGCGTTTTCATTCTGTATACCGGTGGAACCATCGGGATGGGACATTCAGATCCAAATGATCCGAGTAGTCCTCTTGTTCCACGCAGCTGGGAGAATTTACAGGAGTTCATGCCGGCCATTCAGGAAGATGGTTTTTTCAGGAAAGAGAAAGGGATCTCGATCGACTACCACAGTCTTGACGAGATCAAAGATTCATCTCAATTCACCACGGACGACTGGATCTGTATGGCTGGTGAGATCGAACAGCGCTATGATGATTACGACGGCTTCATCATCATCCATGGTACAGATACGATGGCTTACACCGCAAGCGGCTTGAGTTTCCTTTTCGAGAACCTCAATAAACCTGTAGTACTGACCGGATCACAACTACCGATCAACGATCCGAGAACAGATGCCACCAATAACTTGAGTAATGCCCTTCACATAGCCGCAGCAGATGCCTTTGGCTTGCCGGTATTGAATGAGGTGGTCATATGCTTCAATGATCGTGTATTGCGTGGAAATCGTGCTACGAAGATGAGCACCAATGATTTTGAAGGTTTTGAATCACCGAATTACAATCACCTGGGTGATCTGGAAGAACGGATCAAGATCCACACACACAGGATGCTGCCTAAATCTGAAGGAGCGTTCAGGGTTCACAAACAGATGAATCCCAATGTGATGAGCATTGGACTCTTTCCGGGGCTCAAACCCAAACAGCTTCGAAAGCTCGTAGAGGACGAACAGATCGACGGTCTTGTGCTAAAGGCATTTGGCAATGGGAATGCGCCAACTAACGCGGAATTTGTGGACCTGCTTAAAGAAGCACGAAGCTCCGGAACCCATATCTTATTCATCACACAATGCTTCCATGGAGGGGTCCATTTGAGCAAATATCAATCGGGTAAAGTATTCGAAGAACTCGGTGTGATCGAAGGTGGAGATATGACTGATGAAGCAGCTTTGGCGAAGATGATGTACGTATTGAGCAAATCAACTGACAGTCAGGAAGTTAGAAGTCAATTGCTTGAAAATCTTCGCGGGGAGCGAAATTACTGAGACAAACCCTCGTAAAAGCCTTGTAAAACGTTCATTGTTTGTGGAAAACAATGGGCTCTAGCCGCCGTAAATAGGGGCTTTTAAAAGTATTTTTACATACTGTTAATCACATAACAATTTTCATGTCTGATCAAAACAAAAGCAACTACGGTGCGGATAATATTCAGGTCTTAGAAGGACTGGAAGCGGTACGGAAAAGACCGGCCATGTATATCGGGGATGTTGGACCTAAAGGTTTGCATCATCTGGTATATGAAGTAGTTGACAACTCCATAGATGAAGCGCTTGCCGGATATTGCAGCAATATTGACGTCGCGATCAACGAGGACAACTCGATTTCAGTAATGGATGACGGTCGGGGAATTCCGGTCGCCATGCACGCCAAAGAAAAGAAATCAGCACTGGAGGTGGTAATGACCGTGCTCCACGCCGGAGGTAAGTTCGACAAGGATACCTACAAAGTATCCGGTGGACTACACGGGGTGGGTGTTTCTTGTGTGAACGCGTTATCTATCAAGCTCGTAGCGGAAGTACACCGTGAAGGAAAAATTCATCGCCAGGAGTATTCTAAAGGAAAACCACAAGGTCCTGTAGAAGTAGTTGGTGAAACTGATAAAACGGGGACCATCGTCAATTTTTGGCCTGACGACGAGATATTCCAAACCACGACATACAGCTTTGACACCTTAGCGAGTCGTTTGCGTGAATTGTCTTATCTGAATAAGGGAATTCGCTTGAACCTTACCGACAAGCGCCGAAAAGACGAAGAAGGTGAATTCATCAAAGAAGAGTTCTTCTCCGAAGGAGGTCTGAGCGAATTCGTAAAATTCCTTGATGGAACTCGAGAGCCGCTTATCCCGGTGCCTATTTACGCAGAAGGTGAAAAAGCGGGTATACCCGTAGAGATCTCCTTTCAATACAACCAGGGATATGCTGAAAACCTGCACTCCTACGTGAACAACATCAACACGATCGAAGGTGGAACGCACGTAGCCGGATTCAGAAGAGCCTTGACGCGTACACTAAAATCGTATGCAGAGCGAGAAGGATATTTTGCGAAGCTGAAATTTGAGATCAGCGGGGATGATTTCCGAGAAGGGCTGACAGGTGTGATCTCTGTGAAAGTTCAGGAACCTCAGTTTGAAGGACAAACGAAGACCAAACTCGGTAACAGCGAAGTCAGCGGTGCAGTGGATCAGGCTGTGGGAGAAATGCTCAACAACTATCTGGAAGAAAACCCGGATCAGGCCAAGATCATCATCAACAAGGTGGTACTAGCTGCTCAAGCACGACATGCTGCGCGCAAAGCCCGTGAAATGGTTCAACGAAAAGGAGCCATGAGCGGAATGGGCCTTCCCGGAAAATTGTCAGACTGTTCGGAAAAAGATCCTGCCATGTGCGAGATCTACCTTGTGGAGGGTGATAGTGCCGGTGGTACCGCCAAACAAGGACGTGAGCGTAAATTTCAAGCTATCCTCCCTTTGAGAGGAAAGATCCTCAACGTGGAGAAAGCCCTAGAACACAAG
>VMDK01000136.1 GCA_008080835.1 Sphingobacteriia bacterium
ACAAGGTAAGGAGATCTCTAAAGAAGACGAGGACGAACTCCTCAACCGGATCAAGGGACGCTACGACGAACAAACAAGCCCATATTACGCAGCTAGTCGACTTTGGGTAGATGCGATCATAGATCCTGTAGAAACGCGAAAATGGATCTCTAACGGCATTGAAATGGCCGATCATGGTAAGGTTGAGAAGTATAATGTAGGAGTACTGCAAACCTAGGTTTGAGGAGATAGGTTTGAGGAGATAGGTGCTCAGAGCTAAAAGCCAATAGCCGCTCTAGTATTTTCGGAACCAGCTGCTGATCTTCATCTGGATCACGCCCCAAAGCGCTTCTTTCACAATTCCCGAGCTCATTTTGGAAGTACCTCGGCTTCGATCGGTGAATATGATCGGAACCTCTACCACTTCAAAACCATGTTTGATCGCGGTGAATTTCATCTCGATCTGAAACGCGTATCCTCGGAACTTGATCCTGTCCAGATCGATAGCCTCCAGAACGCGTCTCGAATAGCACACGAATCCGGCAGTCGTATCCATGATCTTCATCCTTGTGATCAATCGAACATACATTGAAGCGAAATAGCTGAGTAGCACTCTGCCCATTGGCCAGTTCACTACGTTCACGAGATGATTCACATATCGGGATCCCACTGCGACATCTGCTCCGTTGGTACAAGCCTCGTGCAATCTGGGAAGATCTTTTGGATTATGCGAGAAGTCGCAGTCCATTTCAAATATGTAATCGTAACTGCGCTCAAGACACCATTTGAATCCTTCTATGTACGCCGTGCCCAGACCTTGTTTACCCGGCCGACTGAGTAAATGGATCCTTTCGCCGTGGTCAGCTTGCGTTTCTCGAACGAGATCGGCTGTTCCGTCCGGACTATTGTCATCAACGATCAGCACGTGAAAGTCCTCATCCAACTCCATCACTGCTTTGAGCATTGGTTGGATGTTCTCCTTCTCGTTATAGGTCGGTATGATAACAATACGGCTCATGCCGGAATCCGGTATCTGACTTTAAGAAATGGTAACGCGAGGTTAGCGTATTTCGGTCTAACCGTTCGCTTTTTTGTGATCAGCGAGGAATTTCTCGAGACCAATGTCGGTCAGCGGATGGTTCAAGAGTCCAAGAATGGAATTCAATGGACATGTGCACACATCAGCTCCCAATTCAGCGGCGCGAACGATATGGAGTGGATTTCGGATCGATGCAGCCAGGATCTCGGTTGTAAATCCTTGGACCGCATAGATCTCAGCGATCTGACCGATCAGTTCCAAACCGTCCCAGTTGATATCGTCAATACGTCCGATGAACGGAGACAAGTATGTAGCACCCGCCTTCGCAGCCAAAATGGCTTGTCCGGCAGAGAACACCAATGTGCAATTGGTACGGATCCCATTGTCGGTGAACCAACGAAGGGCTTTCACACCGTCTTTGATCATTGGTACCTTAACAACGATCTGGTCGTCGATCTCGACAAGACTGCTACCCTCTCGGATCATCCCTTCGAAATCAGTACTGATCACTTCGGCACTTACATCACCATCTACAATGTCGCAGATCGCTTTGTAATGTGCTCTGATATTTGCCTCTCCGGAAATACCTTCCTTAGCCATCAAAGATGGATTCGTGGTCACTCCGTCAAGTACTCCTAGTTCGCCTGCTTCAGTGATCTGATCCAGGTTTGCCGTGTCTACAAAGAATTTCATGTTTTCCCAATTTGAGCGGCAAAGTTAATTGATGACCAACGTGTTCAATAACCCCACCTCGATTTTGTTCAAATTTCCTCAGACATGAGGTCAGGAACACCGGGAGTGAGATGCTTTATCAGTAGATAGGGATATTCAATCCGAATGATGTGATCAGGAAATGGCGAGTGTCTGAGGGATATTCCGTCAGATCCACCTTTTCGAACCGGGGTTCCGGCGGTTCGATCGTCGATAACAGATCGTGATCATACTGCTCGTATGGTGCGCTCACCAGAGAAATATAGGCACCCATCCCACCGAACATCCGGGCGTACCCAATTCCTACTGAGGGCCTACTGCTGATGAGTCCGATGCGAGATTGCGAATTTCCGGTCAGTGCCACGACCGGAAGACACAGGAAGTACTTGTCCTTGTCATTCTGCGTCCAATACAGATGAGCATTCAATGACAGATGCGTGCCTCCCCTCATTTTTCGAGAATCCACATTGCCTGCACCGTTCACATAATACCCCTCAGGGTGCGATAAAAAGGCGTAGAAGCCAAGACCGGCATCCAATCCCCAATTGGAGTTTTCCAGGAACTTTGGTCCCTTTTCGCGCGGGTATTCGTCAAATCGGTCAATATGATCGGCGCTCCTCACATGAACTGCTCTCATACCGTCATCGGACTCCGGACGATCCGAGAATGAATCCAGATCTACGGAGGACAACCGTATGATGGGAAAATGCAACTGGTTGTCTGTGTCCGCATTGACCCAGCTCCTGCTGACCAGGGTGTCTCCAACCTCCACATTTGCATCGTGTGTGGCATCCACTAATTGTGAAAGGTGGTAAAGAGCCAAATAGATCTGGTCTTCGTCTGTCGAAGTAAAATCACTCTGGCTCAGATATCGGAGTTCCGGAATCAGAAAATAGATACTGTCCAGGTGATCCTGAATCCGGAATGCGGGCTCCATTCCCCATTGAAAAGCGCTGGGCTGGAAGTCGGTCGAAGTGGGGTTCGTATCACGACTCGTATGCGAGGAGCTGTGAAAACTCATCACATTCGCAGGCTGTGCGATGGCATCCCAGCAGCCTATGATCCAAAGTACTATGACCAACCAATTCCTCATTCCTGCAATAGAAGCACGAATGGATTTATGTAATTATTGCGTCACTTAAACGCTTTTTTAGAAGCGGTCGGATCAGATATACCACCAACAAAAAGGCCCATGCTTTCGCACAGGCCTCATTTATTTATCAAATACTATTCGGACTATCCTTCTAGTGCGGCTGCCCCACTGACGATCTCGAGGATCTCACCGGTAATCGCAGCCTGACGTGCCTGGTTGTACTGCAGGCGAAGTTTATCAAGCATTTCTCCGGCATTCTCTGTTGCTGCGTCCATCGCCACCATGCGGGCTCCGGTCTCCGACGCAAAAGAATCCAGACATGCTTTGTACAATTGAGTCTTGACAGCTTTAGGAACCAGATCTACAAGGATCTCTCCCTGGCCAGGTTCGAAGATGTAGTCGATGTTCTTCTGAGCATCATCCTCTACACTTTCTACCTGAACCGGCAGCATCTTCTCAACCTGGATGATCTGAGTTGCGGCATTCTTGAATTGGTTGTACACCAATCGAACCTCGTCATACTTCTCCGCAGCATGTGCGTCGATGAACTGTTGCGCAACTGCAAACACGTTCTCAGCAGACAAGTCGCTGAACACGCCCATGTTATCGGTACTTGTATTGCTTACCTCTTTTTTGAGGATATCATGAGCCTTCTTTCCGAGGAAGGTTACTTCCACATCCACGCCCTTTGGCTTGTAATACTCATTGATCAACTGACGAGTTGCCTTGATCACACTGGCGTTGAATCCACCGCAAAGTCCTCTGTCGCTTGAAAGAACAACCACCAGAGCCTTCTTCACCTCACGGTACTCAAAGTACTTCTTTACGCGGTCTTCTTCGCTAGCAGCAGAAGCCAGATTCCCGAGGATGCTATTCATCTTCTCAGAGTACGGACGCATTTTGGCGATCGCATCTGTCGCTTTCTTCAACTTCGTCGCAGCCACCAGCTTCATCGCCTTGGTGATCTGTTGTGTCGACTCTGTTGAGCTGATTCGGGTTCTTACTTCTTTAAGACTTGCCATGTTCTTTTATCAAATTTGCCTGTCCTTCAGATCAAGCGAAGTTCTTAGCTACTTCTGCTCCAACTTCTTCCACTACAGAGATCAACTCGTCGCTGAGTTCACCTGAACCCAGACGGTCGATCACTTCCTGGTGCTTGGACTTCATCGCTGTGAGGAATTCCGCCTCAAAGTCACGTACTCTGTTCACAGGAACAGAACGCAATTTGCCTTTGGTACCCAAGTGAATGATCGCAACCTGCTCCCCTACAGAGAGTGGAGAGTATTGACCTTGCTTAAGGATCTCCACGTTACGAGAACCTTTATCGAGGATAGCAGTTGTCGCAGCATCGAGGTCAGATCCGAATTTGGCAAATGCCTCCAACTCACGGTACTGAGCCTGATCGAGTTTCAGGGTACCTGCAGTCTTCTTCATGGATTTAACCTGAGCAGAACCTCCCACACGTGATACGGAGATACCTACGTTGATCGCAGGACGCACACCTGAGTTAAAGAGGTCGTTTTCAAGGAATATCTGACCATCGGTGATCGAGATCACGTTGGTCGGGATGTAAGCCGATACGTCACCGGCTTGTGTTTCAATGATAGGGAGAGCCGTAAGGGATCCACCACCTTTAACCATTCCTTTCAGAGACTCAGGAAGGTCGTTCATTTGAGATGCGATCTCGTCAGAACTGTTCACCTTCGCTGCACGCTCAAGGAGGCGGCTATGGAGGTAGAATACGTCTCCTGGGTATGCTTCACGTCCAGGAGGACGACGAAGCAGCAGAGATACTTCACGATACGCAACGGCCTGCTTAGAAAGGTCATCAAAGATGATCAATGCAGGACGGCCTGTATCACGGAAGTACTCTCCGATAGCGGCACCACCCATAGGTGCGTAGAACTGCATTGGAGCGGGGTCACTCGCATTGGCTGCTACTACTGTAGTGTAAGCCATTGCACCCTTCTCTTCCAAAGCGCTCACAACCTGCTTCACTGTAGATGCTTTCTGGCCACAAGCCACATAGATACAGTATACAGGTTCGCCTTTATCGTAGAATTCCTTTTGGTTTATGATCGTATCGATCGCCACAGCCGTTTTACCGGTCTGACGGTCACCGATGATCAACTCACGTTGTCCACGTCCGATAGGGATCATGGCGTCAACCGCCTTGAGTCCGGTCTGAAGAGGTTCAGAAACCGGCTCACGGAAGATCACACCAGGTGCTTTCCTTTCGAGAGGCATTTCGTAAAGTTCTCCTTCGATCTCACCTTTCCCGTCGATCGGGTTTCCGAGCGTGTCAACAACACGACCCAGCATACCTTCACCGACGCGGATAGATGCGATACGATTGGTTCTACGAACCGTGTCGCCTTCTTTTACCTCAACGGAAGCACCGAGAAGTACCGCTCCGACATTGTCTTCTTCCAAGTTAAGAACGATCGCATTCACCCCATTCTCGAACTCGATGAGCTCACCGGATCGAACATTTGTCAATCCGTGAATACGGGCAATACCATCCCCTACCTGGAGAACAGTACCTACTTCTTCCAATTGAGCAGCTGTTTGTACATTACTTAGCTGCTCTCTGATTATAGATGAAACTTCATCCGGTCTGATCTGTGCCATTACCTTCGATAGATTTAATTATAAACCAAGTGTTTTCTCATTTCTTTAAGCTCCCGGGAGACACTCATGTCCAATAGCTTATCGCCATAACGAACCACCATTCCTCCGATCACCGAACTATCGATCACATTGCTGAGTTCGATGTTCTCACTATTGAGGAGAGTGGCCAGATACTTGCGAAGCTGGTCCATGACCTTATCACCCAGGGGTATTGCTGAATAAACCGTTGCTCGGGCAATACCTTTCTCTTTGTCGTACAGTTGAATGAACTGCGAAGCGATCGCAGGCAAGTGCTCTTCCCTGCGCTTGTCCATGATCAGGGAAATGAAAGAGTTGCTCGCTTCATGAGCACCTTTCAAGACCTGTCCAAGTACAGCGATCTTCTTGTCGGAAGAGATGATCGGACTTTTCAGCATCTGCTGAAGTTCCACACTACCCGAGTTGGCCTCGAGCAGATCGGACATGTCGCGATACACGTCTTCGACAGCGCTATTCTCCTGAGCGAAGCTCAAGAGTGATTTTGCATATCGGGCTGCTATCCTGCTTGACATAATTCGACCCTTCTATCAGTTCAACTGGCTTTGATTCAAATGGTCTTCAATAAGACCTTCCTGCTTCTTCTGATCGTCGAGTTCACTTTTAAGGATCTTCTCAGCGATCTCCACTGACAATGCGGCTACTTGCTTACGAATGTCAGAAACGGCATTTGCCTTTTCCTTTTCGATCTCAGCACGCGCAGCTGTCACGATGCGGTCGCCTTCCTCGTTGGCAGACTTCTTCGCGTCTGAAAGGATCTTCTCCTTCATCTCACGAGCCTCCTTGAGGATCTTTTCCCGCTCCGTTCTGGCTTCAGCCAGGAGTTTTTCGTTGTCGGACTTAAGTTGACTCATCTGCTCTTTGGCCTCTTCGGCACTCTTGAGCGATTTGTCAATGAATTCCTCACGTTCGCGCAACGTGTTGAGAATTGGCTTCCAAGC
>VMDK01000108.1 GCA_008080835.1 Sphingobacteriia bacterium
GTTGCCTTGGTCACAAATCAATAAATTATGCCACGTTCAGTGAATGTAGTTGCGGCTCGAAGAAGACGCAAGAAAATGATGAAACATGCCAAGGGATACTTTGGCAGAAGAAAAAATGTTTGGACGGTTGCCAAGAACGCCATCGAAAAAGGATGGACGTACGCATACCGCGATCGCCGAGCTAAGAAAAGAAATTTCCGTGCACTCTGGATCCAGCGTATCAACGCAGGAGCTCGTTTGAACGGCATGTCTTACTCACAATTCATGGGAGCTGCCAACAAAGCAGGTCTCGGTTTGAACCGTAAAGTTCTCGCCGACCTGGCCATGAACCACCCTGCTACTTTTGAAGCAGTTGTGAAAAAGGTGAAGTAAGCCAAATCAATTTGAATGAAGAGCCTCTACCATTGGTAGGGGCTTTTTTTATGGGAGTAACCCAGGAAATTAACTGCTCGTAACTTCAGCGGTCAACCCCTGTTCACCCACACTCTACACTCACACTTTTTTTAACCACGGAGCTTGCCCGCCTTTGGCGTGGGAACGGAGTTCACGGAGAAACTACATACATCCCCCACTGTCGCGGTCCCGATAACAATCGGGATGTATTCGAGACATACAACTCACCAAAGCCTAAAGATATATCTTTAGGCTTTCGGCCATGTGCACTACCCTTTCAGCTCCTTCTTCCCCCAAACACCAAATTCGCCAATACCCCTCCAATGACAAGGAACATTCCCGCGATCACCTTCCAGTCGAAAACCTCATCGAAGAATATCCAACCTAGTCCGAGTGCGTAAATGATACCTGTGTTGGTTATACCGGCCACCTTGTTGGCCATTTCCGACTGATACGCCTTGGTGAGAAATATCTGAGCGATCTGCGTGAGCACACCAATGGCGATCAACAACAGCAGATCCTGAAATCCGGGCGTAACCCAGCCATAAACGAACAACGTCAGCAGCAGAGTACTCGGCATGGCAATAAGCGGAAAATAGAATATAATGACGTGGCTGTCTTCGGTGAACTTGAGCCAGCGAATGCAATTGTATGCAGCTCCCGACAGCGCAGCTGCCCCCACCCCTGCGGCGACGTCCATCCAATCTAACCGGGCGTCGAATCCCTTGATGCTCACGATCCCGATGAAACTGATCAGGAAGAAGAAGTATTGTCTTGCAGCTAGATGCTCTTTCAGGAATATGGAAGCGATGATCGCAGTTAAGATCGGCGACATATAATGAATGACCATAGCCGAAGCCAAAGGCATGACCTGCAGAGTATAGAAATATAAGCTGAGTGCCACCGTCCCAAATATGCCCCTTAACAGCAAGACCTTCTTGTTGTTCCCCCAAAATGAGATCCTCTTTCGCATCAAAATGATGGCGGACAGGATCAGCGAAACCAGAGCACGGAAGAAAACGATCTCCAGCGTAGGAATATGCGGCAACATCTTCACGAAGACATTCATCATCGAGAAGGTGAGCACTGCGAGCAGCATCATCTTTATACCGTAGCTGATCTTCATTTTGCGAAATAAAAAAGGGCACCTCACGATGCCCTTCTTAGTATCGTTTCAGTTCAAATTAGAACATGTTCATGTCGTCGAGGACCTTCATTACATCACGCACGTGTTGAGCAGATGTGTTGAGGAGATCCATTTCTTCGTCGTTCAACTGAAGTTCGATGATCTCTTCGATCCCGTTCTTTCCGAGTTTCGTGGGAACACCAAGGAAGATGTTCTCCAGTCCGTATTGCCCTTCCAACCAGGCACAACTTGGGAAGATACGCTGAGTGTCACGTACAACCGCCTCTACCATTTGCGCAGCTGCGCTGCCCGGTGCATACCAACCGGAAGTTCCAAGAAGATTCACGATCTCTCCCCCACCTTTTTTGGTACGCTCAATGATCTCATCGAGTCTCTTGCTATCTACCAACTCCGTTACAGGAATACCTGCCACCGTCGTGTACCGTGGAAGCGGCACCATGGTATCGCCATGGCCACCCATGAGCACAGCCTGGATATCTTTTGGTGAGCAGTTCAGCTCAAGCGCCAGGAAAGAGCGATATCGCGCAGTGTCAAGAACTCCGGCCATACCAAATACTTCGTTGCTAGGCTTCTTCGCTGTGAGATATGCCGTGTAAGTCATTACGTCGAGTGGATTCGAAACCACAATGATCTTCGCGTTCGGAGAGTGAGCGATCACTTGCTCTGTAACCGACTTAACGATCTTGGCATTGGTTCCGATAAGATCGTCACGACTCATACCCGGCTTACGTGGAAGTCCGGATGTGATCACAACTACATCCGATCCGGCTGTTTTGCTGTAATCATTGGTGGCACCGGTAACGCGTGTGTCGTAGTAATTGACAGGCGAACATTCCCAGATGTCGAGTGCTTTTCCTTCGGCGTAGTTCTCTTTGATGTCGAGTAGAACAACCTCATTGACGATGTCTTTTTGAGCGACAATGTCGGCACAAGTGGCTCCGACATTTCCTGCTCCGATAACGCTAACTTTCATGATATTTTACGGCTAATTATTTAGTGCTGAAAATGGAGGTGCAAAGGTAGCGTTCCCCTACAAATAAAAAACCGGTGTGAACAATATCAGTTCGATGTTCAGTCGAGCTTCATCTCAGGGATATCTCCCTCTACGATGAGTCGACCTTCAGTGGCTTTCACCACTTCATCCACAGTTACCCCTGGAGCCAATTCCCTGAGCTCAAATCCGCGTTCGGTGATGTCCATCGCGCAGAGGTTCGTGACAACCTTTTTAACGCAGCCCAATCCTGTGATCGGAAGAGTGCACTCTTTCAAGAGCTTTGAGTCACCGTGCTTGTTCGTGTGCATCATGGCCACGATGATATTCTGAGCTGAAGCGACCAGGTCCATGGCTCCTCCCATTCCCTTAACCATCTTGCCCGGTATCTTCCAATTGGCAATATCTCCCCGATCATTCACTTCCATGGCTCCGAGCACCGTCAGGTCAACTCTCCCACTTCGGATCATGCCAAAGCTGGTTGCCGAATGAAAGAACGCGGAACCCGGTAAAGTCGTGATGGTTTGCTTGCCGGCATTGATAAGATCGGCATCTACTTCTTCCTCCGTCGGGAATGGTCCCATTCCGAGCAGTCCATTTTCCGATTGAAGGATCACTTCCATCCCATTCGGGATGTAGTTCGCGACCAGAGTGGGTATTCCAATTCCAAGGTTGACATAATAGCCATCCTGGAGTTCTTGTGATATTCGTTTTGCTATTCCGTGTTTGTCTAACATGATCTTGTTCTTTGGTTATGAGCGGACTGTTCTTTGCTCGATGCGTTTTTCGTAATTCACCCCTTTGAAAATCGTGTTCACATAGATTCCCGGAACGTGAATGAAGTTCGGGTCCAATTCACCAGGCTCTACCAATTCTTCCACTTCTGCAATGGTATGTTTTCCTGCCATGGCCATCACAGGATTGAAGTTGCGGGCAGTTCCTTTGAAAATAAGGTTCCCGTAACGGTCACCCTTCCAGGCTTTGACCATTGCGTAATCCGCATCGAATGCATACTCCATGAGGTATTTCTTGCCGTTGAATTCACGGACCTCTTTGCCCTCTGCGATCTCAGTTCCGTATCCGGCAGGTGTAAAGAAGGCAGGCACTCCGGCTCCGGCAGCACGACATCTTTCGGCAAGCGTTCCCTGCGGGATCAGGTCTACTTCGAGTTCACCACTCAAGAGCTGTCGCTCAAATTCGGCGTTCTCTCCTACATAGCTGCTGATCATCTTCCTGACCTGTCTTTGCTGAAGCATCAAACCAATACCAAAGTCGTCCACTCCGGCATTGTTCGAGATGCAAGTGAGATCATTGATCCCTTTCTTCACCAGCGCGCTGATGCAATTCTCCGGGATCCCACAAAGCCCGAACCCTCCGAGCATCAGGGTCATCCCCGATTCTATATTTCTGACCGCCTCATCGGCATTTGCCACTACTTTATTCATAACTGTTTGGCATTTAGCTGTTGGCAATTCGCCAGTAGCTGTTACTTCTTATTTGCTCAAGCAAAAATAGACGGGATACCGAAACGAAGAAAGGATTTAGGCGGAATCAGAAGCCACGGATGATTTAAATCCCGATGTTCTCTTCTCCGGTAGGACAAAATAGGAACAGAGCAATTACAAATCCGCGACAGAGTGGAATAGTCTCTTCGCTTCAAGCAGTGTAAATTTGTAAGGAACGGTTCTGTTTGTCCATGCGAAGAGCATTATCCCTTTTGTTTATCTGTTCGATCCTCCTGAGTCTAAGCTCATTTGGGCAGATAGGTAATGATTGGATCGTTCCCGGTCAGAAATATTTCAAGATCAAGATCGCTCAAGAAGGTATCTGTGTGCTGGAACGATCTGATCTCCGCGTTGCCGGTATTGATGTGGATCAGATTGACCCAAGATATCTTCAACTCTACCTGAACGGACAAGAAGAACACATCTACATTTCCGGGCAAAATGACGGAAGTATGGATGCGAATGACAAGCTCTACTTCTACTCCAGACTTAACGATGGCAAGCTCGACGAACCATTGTACCGAACTGCAAATGAACAGCCACACCAATATGCCAGTTTGTATACCGATAGTTCTGTCTATTTCTTAACGATCAGTGCTTCATCTACCGGTAAGCGCTATACTGTGCAAACGGATCAGGATCTGACAGGTCTTGCGCCGGACAGCTATTTCACACACACATCGACCATGTGGTTCCGAAATCAATGGTTTGACGGTTCTCCTTTTTCCCAAAGGGGCAGCTTTTCCGAGCATACCGAAGGTGAAGGCTGGATGAGTTCGGATGTACGTGGAAGCGGTATCGCTGTGGACTTGAACACACCCGGATATATGAGCTCTGCGGGTCGTCCGATCCAACTCGAAGCCCTTGCATTTGGGAAGTCGGATCCGGCACAGCCCAGAGACTACGATGGCCAAGGAAATAACCACGAGCTTTCGGTATTCTATGGCGATCAAACCAATCTCATTTACCGATCTAGAGGTCGCGGGTACTATAAGAATTTTGTACAAGCTTCGATCTCGTCATCAGACATGGCGGACAAGAGCCGTATTTGGTTTGTCTCCTCCTTCGGTGCCATGCAGCGACAGGCAGTGTCCTATGTTAAAATAGAATACCCAAGGAGTTACGCCGATATAGCTGAGAAAATGCTCAAACTGAGACCGACGAGCAACACCTTTGTCAGACTGACCAACTACTCGGGCAGTACCAACTTGCCCGTGATCTGGGATATTGGGAACAAGCAGATCATTCCTGCGGTAAAACGAAGCGATTCGGTATTCCTTAAAGTGAGTACCCCGACTTCTTCCGAGCTTCTCATCGGAGACAGCTCTGAGGCGATGATCCATTTGGCCGGAACGGCTTTAAAGCCAGTA
Source organism: Sphingobacteriia bacterium (assembly GCA_008080835.1). GTDB lineage: Bacteria > Bacteroidota > Bacteroidia > NS11-12g > UBA9320 > VMDK01. Next base: position 5,407 of record VMDK01000108.1, read on the forward strand.
ACTTTCCAAAGTTTCGATCTCAGTTCTAACGCGAACTGCCTTATCCTGTCGCACAGCAAACTCAAAGCCGCAAGTGAAGAATATGAGCGATACAGGGAGAGCGCCGCAGGAGGAAGTTACAACGTGGATGTGATTTACGCGGATGAACTCTATGATCAGTTTTATTACGGTTATCACCATCCTTTAGCGATAAAGAACTTCATTAAAGGTCTTTGGCAGAATGGAGGCAAGAGCCTTCGCCAAATTAATATTCTTGGGAAAGGACAATCGTACTACCTCTGTACATACGATCATGCGCGGAGAGATGGTCTGGATCTGGTTCCTGCCATGGGATTCCCTCCGTCTGATCATTTGTATGCCACCGGTCTGAACCACGGCGATGCGATTCCGACGATCCCAATTGGCAGAATTCCTGCGAAGACGAATGACGAGATCAGGCAGTATCTCGACAAAGTCAGATCTCACGAAGCTTCATTAAATGATCCGGTCGAATGGAAAAAGCATGTGATCCATATCTCGGGAGGTACTTCAAAATTCGAGAACCAGCTATTCCGTCAATATCTAGGCAATTTTGAAGCCCGCTTGGCGTCAGATTCTTTCGGTGGTTACACCACTGTTTTCAGTAAGGATCAAAACGTCATCATTCAGGAAAATCTGACCACTTCGATCATTAAGGCAGTGAATGAAGGAAGCTCGATGCTTACCTATTTTGGGCATGGGTCTTCCGACGTGCTGGAAGTGGATATCGGGCAAGTCAATCAATACCGAAACGATGGACGATTACCCCTTTTCTATTTCAACGGTTGTATTCTGGGAAATACCTACGACATCACCAGCCTTGGTGAGAAATTCCTGCTAGCACCAATGTAGGGGCGGTCAATTGGCTCGCAAGTACCAACTATGGGTTCACAACCATTCTGCACGACTACGGGAATGTCTTTCACAACAACTATTTCAAA
>VMDK01000005.1 GCA_008080835.1 Sphingobacteriia bacterium
TCTGAAGAGGAAGTAGTGACAAACGATCTCGACAATGGACATGATCATGAGCACGAACATGAGATGTCCCATTCATCTTTCACGAACGAACTGGATCAAAAAGCCATGGAGGCTGCTGAAATGGTGCGCAATGCAGCAAGCGCAGCCGATGTGATGCAGGCCGTTACATTGCTTAGAGGCAATCTCAGCATCGATTCTAATCATATTGGTAGTCTGGAGCTAATGGCCGAATTGTCCATTCAAAGCGGACAGCTGAAAAAAGCGCATCAGAGATATGAAAAATTAGTATCTTTGCAGCCCGAAAATCAGGGCTATAAAGAGCGTCTGAATGAGTTGTGCAAGCAACTTGGTCGCTCGGACTGCTGATTTTCAAACACATTAGAGATAAACGGTGCCTGAGAATGGCCCGAACGATATAAACGAAAAAGATACTTCAATGCCAAGCGGTAAGAAACGTAAAAGACACAAGATCGCTACTCATAAGCGTAAAAAGCGTCTTAGAAAAAACAGACACAAGAAGAAATAGTGATCACCTATGAATGAGTTAATCATTGATTTTAACTCTTCGGGTGAAAGAATAGCTCTTCTTAAGGACAAAAAACTTGTAGAACTGCACAATGAGCAGGTCGGTTCGAACTTTTCAGTCGGCGATCTTTACATCGGTGTAGTCAAGAAATTCAAGCACGAACTCCGTGCAGCTTTCGTGGATGTAGGATATCATAAGGATGCTTTCCTGCATTACCATGACTTGGGACCACATATCAGATCCCTCAACAAACTTACGAGAGCAGCAATGCAGGGAGGCTTTAAGCCAGGCGATATGAGCACGTTCAAGCTCGAGCCTGAAACCCTTAAAACCGGTCGTATAGACGACAATCTGAAGAAGGGTCAAAAAGTTCTGGTCCAAATAGCGAAAGAGCCAATTTCATCCAAAGGGCCTCGATTGAGCACGGAGATCTCCATTGCGGGGAAATACTTCATATTCGTGCCATTCCTCAATTCGGTATCCGTATCGAAAAAAGTTGAAGATCGAGAAGAAAGACAACGACTAAAAACGCTCGCTCAGAGTTTGAAAAGCGAGAATTTTGGTCTCATCTGCAGAACTGCTGCTCAAGGACAGAGCGCGCAGGAATTGCACAAGGACATTATTGAGCTGAAGGAAAAGTGGGAGGTGGTCGTCAAGAACCTCCGAAACGCCAAGCCCGGTCAACTCATACTCGGAGAAGGCAATCGCTCTCAACTCGTCCTGCGGGATATGTTGAGCGAGACGTTCAATTCCATCGTGACAAACGACAAGGATTACTTCGACGAATTGAAGAAGTACGTTCAGAAGCTCAGTCCGGAAATGACCAAGGCCCTGAAACTGTACAAAGGAAGGGATCCTATATTCAGGCATTTTGGGGTTGATAAGCAGATCAAAGCCAGCTTTGGTAAGACGGTCAGCATGCCGGGTGGATCATACCTGGTCATTGAGCATACCGAAGCGCTGCACGTGATCGACGTGAACAGCGGAAGCCGTCAACGTAGCGGTGACACTCAGGATCAGTACGCCTTGCAGGTCAACATCCAATCTGCTGAGGAGATTGCGCGCCAGCTACGTCTTCGTGATATGGGAGGTATTATCGTCATTGACTTCATTGACCTTCGTAACCCCGGTGACAAGAAACAGCTCAGCGTGGCATTGAAAAAAGCCATGGCGGATGACAAGGCCAAGCATACCATCCTGCCCATGAGCAAGTTCGGACTTGTTCAGATCACACGTCAGCGAGTGCGACCTGAAATGAACATCACAACCGCGGAGGACTGTCCTATGTGCAACGGAACCGGGAAGATCGAAGCAAGTATTTTGTTGAGCGATCAGATCGAGGCTACGGTGGAACATTTACTATCCTTCGGAAATCACAAGAAGATCGAACTTTGGTTGCATCCATATTTGCATGCATACTTCACGCAAGGATTCCCAAACAAACAATGGCAATGGTTCCGCAAATTCAGAAAATGGGTAAAACTGGTTTCTGATGCGAGCTACCATTTCAGTGAATACCATTTCTTCGACGCAAATGACGAAGAGATCCAAGTTGGAGACTGATGGCCATCAAGCTCCTTTGCATCGGTAAGACGAGCCATGAATTTCTATTGAAAGGAGAGGAGGAATATCTCAAGAGATTGAGGAGATATGCAGTAGTGAGCAAGGTCGAAATTCCCGACATCAAGAAAGGGAATCACACACCTGAGCTACTGACCGCCGCGGAATCCAAAGAGCTGATGCGAAAGATCCGACCGAACGACATTGTCGTTGGTCTGGACGAAAGAGGTAAAGAATACAGCAGTACGGCATTTGCCAAGGAATTGCAAAACTGGTTGAACCGTGCAAGTGGAGATCTGGTATTTGTAGTAGGGGGCGCCTGGGGGTTTAATCCTGAATTGCGAGATCGTTTCGATGCACAGCTTTCGTTGAGCGCATTGACGTTCTCTCATCAAATGGTCCGAATGGTCTTTTTAGAGCAGCTATACCGCGGGTTTTCAATCCTCGGGAATCACCCGTATCACAACGAAGGCCGGGTGCTTTGATGAATTGTTGAAAAGTGGTGGGGTGTGTCACTTTTATGTGAAACAAACTTTGGTATGTTTGTGACGTTATAATAATCCTCTGACACTGAGGTTAAATTTTAGAAAATCAAATTGTTAACGATACATGGCGGAAAAGAAAGGAAGACAAGGAAGGCCGCCAACTAAGCCCGTTGAGAAGAGAAAAGCTTACTACGTGCAGGTCAAGGTCTTCAATTCCATGAACAATACGACGAACAATGTTCTGATCAGCCGTGATACGATCGCAGAGATCAAGCAGTTGCTCAGACATTCCCGTCAGGAAGTGGAATTCCTGGGTTATTGGAATGGAAAGAAATTTGAAAAAGTCAGTCTCAATTGAGGCCTTTAGGATATTTGAAATAAATCGGATAAAGGGGCGCATTTGTGCTCCTTTTTCTTTTTGGGAAAATTAGAAATGAAGATCGGATCGAGATACTCTGCCACGTTTTGGAGACTGTGTTTCGGCTCGTTTTTTTTCTTCCTGAGCTTCAATCTCATCATCCCGGAATTGCCGGATTATATCTCATCCTTCGGAGGAGAGGATTACAAAGGAATGATCATCGGTCTGTTTGCATTGGCAGCAGGGATATCCAGACCTTTCAGTGGAAGGCTGGTAGACGTAGCCGGAAGGAAACCGGTCATGGTCATCGGAGCATTGGTATGTGTAGCTTTAGGGCTGGCATATCCGTTTGTCTTGAATGTAATGGGTTTCTTACTATTGCGATTCGTCCATGGATTTTCCACCGGATTTAATCCAACGGGAAGCGTAGCTTACCTGGCAGATATCGTACCGGCAGATCGGCGAGGGGAGGCAATGGGCCTATTGGGCATGATGAACAATCTTGGCTTCAGTGTTGGACCGGCCTTAGGCAGTGAAGTAGCACATGTAATGGGGGTTGATCTGATGTTCGTCACTTCAGCCGGATTTGCCGTGATCGCACTGCTGCTCATCATGAGCTTACCCGAGACATCCAAAGAAGTGGAGAAACTCAGTGTTCGACACCTAGTGGTGAAAAAGGAGGATGTCTATGAACCTCAGGTGAAGTTTCCTGCATTCATCATGTTCCTGACCATCTTCTGTTTTGGAACCGTATTGACTCTGGTACCTGACCATGCCAAGAACCTTGGGCTAGAAAAGCAAGGCTACTTCTTCACGGTTCTGACCTTTACAAGCGTGATCGTACGAATTTGGAGTGGCAGGATCTCGGACCGAAAGGGAAGGAGACCTGTGATGATATTCGGAGTGATCACTCTGATCATCGCCACATTCCTTCTTGGGGCAGCTAATTCGGTCCCAATGTTATTTCTATCAGCGGCCATTTACGGACTGGCAACCGGTGCCAACAGTCCGACGCTTTTCGCCTGGGCCATAGATCGTGCCAAAGAAGGAAAGACAGGTAGGGCTATGGCTACTTTATTCATAGCTCTGGAGCTCGGTATTGTGGCCGGTTCATTCATTCCTGCATTGGTATACGACAATCAAGCTGCGAATCTTCCTTTCGCTTTTTGGATCGGAACGGTCATGGCGGTGGTGGCATTGGTAGCGTTACTGCTGAGCCAACAAGCAAAAGATAGCTATTTGAAATCATTCTAAATAGCTTGAAACGCCTCGATTTGTGCGACTTGTTACATACGATTTTTCGGAGGTGTTGAGACCCCTGTATTATTTGCCAACAATAGCACTGTTAAAATCATATAAAATCTAATTTTGCACCCGGTTTCAAACAGCCCGTGACGATATGGGAAAAGTCATAAAGATCAAGAAAGGGAAGAACATCAACCTGGTTGGAGAAGCGCCGAAAGAGATCAAAGGAAAGATCGAAGCGGCCACCTACGCGGTCAAGCCAACCGATTTCGTTGGTATTGTTCCTAAACTGGAGGTAAAACCCGGCGCCGAAGTCAAGGCAGGGACTCCTTTATTCCACGACAAAGCAAATGACAGCATCAAGTTCACTTCTCCGGTGAGCGGTGAGGTGGTTGATGTCGTTCGAGGGGATCGCAGAGCAATCCTTGAGGTGAAAATTTTAGCGGACAAGGAAACTTCCTATGAAGACTTTGGAAGTTCGGATCCTTCAGCGGTTTCTCGCGAGGATGTCGTTTCCAAACTGAAGTCTTCCGGAATGTGGCCTTCACTCCGTCAGAGACCGTTCAATACTATCGCCGATAGTGAGGACGTACCGAAAGCGATCTTCATCAGCGGTTTCAATTCAGCACCTCTAGGAGCAGATGTGGACTTCACACTTGCAGAAAGCCTGGCCGATTTCAATACCGGTGTAGAGGTTTTGCAGAAGTTGACTTCGGGTAAGATCCATCTTGGGTTGAATGCTGACCACAAAGGGATCCTCGAAGCAGCAGAGGGAGTAGAGAAGCATCATTTCTCAGGACCTCATCCTGCAGGACTTGTAGGAGTACAGATCCATCATATCGATCCTATCAATAAAGGAGAAGTAGCTTGGACCATCAAACCAATACATGTGGTTTGGATCGGTCGACTGTTCGCTACGGGTAAATACGACACTCGCCAGCGCATTGCGATCGCAGGCTCTGAAGTAACCGAACCCGGTTATTATGAAGGGATCGGTGGTTGCTCTCTTGAAAGCGCTCTCGAATCCTTGAATTCAGAGAATTGTCGCTTCATCAGCGGAGATGTACTTACCGGTACGACTATCTCAAGAGCGGGTTACCTCGGTTACTACGACGATCAGGTGACTGTGATCCCGGAAGGAGACGAATACGAGTTCCTCGGATGGTTGATCCCAATATATGCGAGACCAACTATTTCGAACACTTTGCCTATCTCGAAGTTCTTTAAGAAGAGGTTCAAGGTGAATACCAACATGCACGGTGAAGAAAGAGCTTTTGTGGTAACCGGACAATACGAAAAGGTACTTCCAATGGATATCCTTCCTGTCCAGCTGCTCAAGTCTATCATGGCTCAGGATTTTGAGAAAATGGAAAATCTCGGGATCTATGAGGTGGTCGAAGAGGATCTCTCACTGTGTGAGTTTGTTTGTACGTCCAAGATCGAAGTTCAAAAGATTCTTCGTGAAGGATTGGATCTAATGAAAGAAGAAGGATAAGCGTAAGGAAAGAATATCATGAAGTTTTTAAGAAATACGCTGGATAAACTCAAACCGAACTTCGAGAAAGGTGGGAAACTGCATTTCCTCCACTCGACATTCGACGGATTTGAGACTTTTCTGTTCGTACCTAAGGAGACTACCAGCAACGGTGCACATATCCGCGATGGTATTGATCTGAAAAGAACCATGTTCACGGTTGTCATCGCGATGCTTCCGTGTTTGCTTTTTGGAATGTGGAACGTCGGCCATCAACATTTCCTGTCTATAGGAGATATGTCGGCAAGCCTGATGGACAAATTCATCTTTGGCTTGATCAGATCGCTACCGATCATCGTGGTATCCTATGGTGTCGGTTTGGGGATCGAATTCGCATTCTGTCAAATGAAAGGTCACCCGATCAACGAAGGTTTCCTTGTGTCAGGGATGCTGATCCCATTGTGTTTACCACCTGAAATTCCATTGTGGATGGTAGCTGTTGCTACAGCGTTTGCAGTGATCGTGGGTAAAGAAGTGTTCGGTGGAACAGGAATGAATATCTTGAATCCGGCTCTGACAGCCCGTGTATTCCTCTACTTCGCATATCCAGGCGCTATGTCGGGAGATGAAGTTTGGGTAGCTGGGAAATCCGGTGAGTGGGTAGATGGTTTTTCTGGAGCG
>VMDK01000021.1 GCA_008080835.1 Sphingobacteriia bacterium
GGCCATGCGAGTTGCAGGCGGAACAGGATAGAGAAGGCCATCCCGATAACCCCCATGAAAATACCTGTGATCAGGAATTGCTTGGAGATCATCTTATGGTCCATACTAAAGATGTATTTCGAGATGAAAGTCTCTTTGTGATGGCCGTGATCGTTTGTATGACTACTCATAATGTATCTATTAGCTGTGTCTGAGTTGTGATTATTGGGCGTTCATTGCGATTGGTTCAGAATCTGCTTCAACGGTTTCATCCGTTTCAGTTTCGCTCTCTTCAGGGGCAGATTCAACAGGGGTTTCTTCTACCGGAGCTGCTTCTGCAAAAGTTGCAGTTTGTGAACGCATCCATTCTTCGTATTGCTCTCGTGTTTCCACAACGAGCTTAAGCTTCATGTTAAAGTGGGAGTTACCACAGATCTTATTACATACGATGTGGTAATCAAATTCCGGATTCTTCAGTTCCTGACGACGTGCCTCCGTGGTTTTGGTAGGTGTCATGGTGAACTGAGTAGGAAGCCCGGGAACCACGTTCATTTGAGCGCGGAATTCCTTCATCAGGGCACTGTGGATCACGTCTCGGCTGCGGAACTTGAAAGTGATGGGTTCGTTGACCACCACATGAATTTCCTGTCCAACAATGTCATCCATCGCGGCATCGGTAAAGAAAGTCCCACCTTCCAAGGCTTCTGTGATCCTTAGGATCTGCGTCTTACGACGTCTGATCTGCATCTCCAGTTCAGATTGTCGATCGCCACTTTCAATGGCTTCGATCTGTTTACGCAGGATCTTCTCTTCTTTTCCGACAAGTCCTCCGACAGAGCCTTTCAGTTTCCCTAGCTCAGCCGGCAATCCTTCGATCGTTGATTCGTAAGTGGTTATATCTTTCTTCAGGTCGGTGATCAACGCTTCTGCTTTTCCTTCGACTGCAACACCCAATGGGTTGTCGCCTGAAATGAGGTTGTAGTTGGAATTACCCAATTCCCCATCAGCACCCGGATAGCGCACGTACCATCTAAACTGCTCAGCGAATACTTCAATGTTCGCAGTGCCTTCAGCCGGTGGTTTCATGATACTTCTCCATGCATTCAATCCACCGATCACGAGAACGGTAAGTACGATTGCCGGAATGATGGTCCACACCAACTCGAGCTTGTCATTTTCCGGATAGAATAGTGCTTTAACACCTTTCTTGGCTCTATAGCGGAATGCGAACCAGAACAGCAGAATTTGAGTGATAACGAATACAACCATGGTGATGATGAAAGTGATCATCATCATCTGATCGAGTCTATCTCCGTGCTCAGAGGATGAATCTCCAATGAGGACGTACTTGCCGTGGATCGAGAACTCGTAGAACACCAAACCGAGGAAAGCAACGAGGAAAAGCAACATGAGCGTAGCATTCACATTGTTCCATGGGATCAGGGATTTGCCTGTGTATTTTGAAACGAGGTCGATGTTGCGGACGATCAGCAGGAAGATCACACCGATGATGAGCGCAATGATGAGCAGCATCCAGTTGATCTTCTTCACGAGTGAAGGATCAGCTTCGGCAACTTCACCGCCTGAGGCCACAGGTCCTTTAGGGCCGTCTGACCAGCCACCGTTCTCTACGTACATGATGATAGACTTGATCTCTTCATCACTCAAATTCGTAAAGAGGTTCATCGCCGCTCCATTGTATTCGTTGTAGATCGCGATCGCGTCGGCATCTCCCGATTCACGAAGTTCCTGGTTGTTGCGGATCCATTTGATCAGCCAGTCCATTTCACGTCTCTCGTGAACACCGGCCAGGGCAGGCCCTGTCATTCGTCGGTCAATGGCGTGGCAAGCCGAACAATTGGCTTTGAACAAATCCATTCCACTTTTGATGGTTGCTTCCGATACTTCCATACCGGTTGCGCTTTGCTCGATCGTTACCTCGGCTGTACTCGTAGTGAGTGATCCCAGGACAATGAGAAATGCACAAGCCCATCTGCTGATAATACGCTGCATAAGCTGTTGTGAAATTTAAATTACTAACAATTCAATTGGTCGAATTTTCAGGGGTTTATGTCAAAAATCCTCCCGAAAAATCTTGCGCAAAAATAGACGAAATGCCATGAATCTGATGACAACTTTTCCACTGAATTCACAGGGGTTAAGTCTATTTAGAAAGCTTCTAAACAAATCCCTGTAAATGAACAAGAGGACCGAAGTCCTCTTGCCTTAACCAAAAACTAAAATTGAAGATCTCTCAGGGCGAATGAAATAGGTGAGACAACATTACCCCAAGGAATTTGTAATCACGTTTATTATTTGAAATATAGCTAAAAAGATGTTTAAACAACAGTCAGAGGCTTGTCAAAATCAGTTTTCCAATAGGCTATGATTCAAGAGCTTATGCCCAAGGTACTCAGTAAACACTCCAAGAGAAACACCTTGCCAATTGCAGTTTCAGGAGGCCAGTCCCGAGTAGATTTCCTGATGAGCCTTGACGATCCTGTCAGTGCTGAACAGCTCGATCTGTGCCCCAAGTAGTGCAGAATGTTCGTCCAATTTTCCTTGGGACGCGCTGCTTATACACTCCGCAATGCTTTCAGGATCAAATGCGTCAAAGTACAGACCACTATCTCCGCAGATCTCGCTCATACTGGAGTTTTCGGTTGTCATGACCACTTTCCCGAATTGCATGGCTTCAAGGACCGGCATGCCAAATCCTTCATACATGGACGGAAAGATGAACGCTCTGCAATTTGCATAGAGCTGGCTCAGAATTGTCCCGGGAGGGTTCACTACGATACTTACCTGATTCTGGAGCTTATTGTCCTTTACATAGGCCCGTAACGCTTTGAGCTGATCTCCGTCTGCCCCAGCCAGGACAAGATGCGGGGCATTGGACCCTAGTGAAGCCATCGCCTTGAGCAAGTTCAAATGGTTCTTTCTTCGTTCAAACCTGCTGACGCAGAGCAGGTACTCTTCTGGAATTCCTGAGATGCGGTCGGAATCGCTTGTCTGACCTGCTTCATTTATAATCGGCATTCTGCAGATCACGGGTATCACATGTATCAGATCCGGATCTTTACCATAGTAATTGATCAGATCTTGCTTCGTGGCTTGCGAGATCGCAATGACACGGTCGGCTTTTTCCACGGCTCGGCGAGTTTTACGATCATAGATCATCCGGTCGAAATAGCTATAGTACGTTGGAAAACGTCTGAACAGCATATCGTGGATCGTCACAACGGTCTTAACGCCTTCAGGTATTTGCAATGGCAATTCAGCACTCAATCCATGGTATACGTCTATCTGTTTCTTCTCCAGATCTCTGGCTATACCGACTTGCCGCCATAAGGCACGTTTCTTCGTAGGAATGACGGTTCGATCTTGATTTTGATCGAGCAGACCGAGAAAAGGGCTGGAGACCCTCGGGGTGAACAAAGTGATCGCTTCGCGCATTCCCCGTTCGTCAAATGCGTTGATCAGGTTGCGGGCATAATTACCCAACCCTGTAGAGTTATTATAGAATCGCTTTGCGTCGAAGCCGAGCCTCATAGTTCAAAGCTAGTTGAATATCGGGTAATCAGACGGCTAGGTCGAAATCACGCAGCGCGTCATTTAGACTCGTCTTCTTGTTGGTTGACTCCTTTCTTTCTCCAATGATCAGGGCGCATAGAACATTGAATGTACCGGAAGCGAAATCCTTGGGGATGCTTCCCGGGATGACTACTTTTCTCGGAGGAACAATACCGCGGTATTCGATCACCTCAGGGCCAGTCACATCAAGGATCTTGGTTGATTTGGTCAAAGTCACCCCGGCTGCAATTACAGCTTCTTTCTGAACCCGAACTCCTTCCACAATGATAGATCGTGACCCTATGAAGCAATCGTCTTCAATGATCACTGGAGCCGCTTGTATCGGTTCCAAAACTCCACCGATCCCGACTCCACCACTCAAGTGAACATTTTTGCCGATCTGAGCGCAGCTTCCAACGGTAGCCCATGTATCTACCATAGTGCCGCTGTCGACATAGGCTCCAATGTTCACATAACTCGGCATCATGACCACGCCGGATGCGAGATAGGCACCATAGCGGGCAATACCATGAGGCACCACGCGAACACCGAGTTTATCATAGTTCCTCTTCAGCTTCATTTTGTCGTGGAACTCCATTGGTCCGGCCTCCAATATCTCCATTTTCTGAATTGGGAAATACAGAATGACCGCTTTCTTGACCCAATCGTTGACTACCCAATCACCGTTTTCCGGTGAGGCTGTTCTCAAACGACCTTTGTCGAGTTCTTCGATCACTTCTCTGATGACGGACTGAACCTCATCGGTCTTTAACATCTCCCGGTTTTCCCAAGCTTGTTCGATTATACTTTGAGCGTTCGAATTCATGCCCGCGAATTACGGGAAAATATCAAGATGAAGGCGGTAAAGGGTGGCAAAGAATCCCTCAGAAAATCAATTCCCAGTAGCCTACATCGACCCAGCGTCCGAGTTTAAACCCAACTTCCTTGAGTTGTCCAACTTTTGCAAACCCCAGACGTTCATGCAGGTTCACGCTTGCCTCGTTAGGAAGTGCAATTCCTCCCAGGACTGCGTGAAAACCCTGCTCCTTGAGCAATACCATGAGTTGGGAGTAAAGGGATCGGCCTAATCCCTTGCCGAAGTGGTTCTTGCTGATATAGATCGTGCTTTCGACTGTTCGATCGTATGCGCTTCGAACCTTCCATTGAGTGGCATAGGCGTACCCTTCGATCACCCCATTTTTATCTTCTACCAACCAAGGGTATGTCTTAGAAATGGACTCGATCCGATCGGCCATTTCCTTTTCGGAGATAATTTTCTCCTCAAACGTGATCACGGATTCCAGGATGTAATGATTGTAGATCTCACAGATCTGTGCCGCATCATCTATTGTCGCAGGTCTGATCATGAGAAATGATTCGATATGACATAATGGCTATTCGTCACAATTCGCTCTAAAGCTATGACTCCTTCTCTTCAACGATCTCCGCACTGCTCTCTATCGCAAATTTCTTGTTCCAGATAAAGATCATCGGCACTAAAATGGCAGAAGGCAACAACCATACAATAAAACTTGGGATCTCACCTGACAGGGTATTTGTGTTCACTACCAGGAAAGCAGTTGCCGAGGCTATGAATGCTCCGGTCATTCGTTGAAGGTGAACCAGTTGCCAATAATTGACTGTTCTGAACCTGCCCCGAAAGTTGTAAAAATCAGTGATGGAGAATAACCCACCTGCAAGACCAAATGCCATGAATACCATTCCAAAACTGTTTCCCGCCGTAAGCACTTTGATAGCCATAAGTACAAATGCAATTGATGAGAGGAGCATTACTCCGGAGATCAGCCAATCAATTCCCTCTGCGGAAGCATGAGGATCTTTGAACCTGAGATATCGCAAGCCTGTGATCACTAAATACACAGAGAATACCCCAACAGAGAACAAGAAGTAATTTGGATGTAGAATGGACAGAATGAAGCTACTAAAACCTGCCATGAACATGGAATAGAAGAAGATCCTGCCAACGCGCTTGTGTTTTTTATCACCTTTCTTGCGGATAAAATTTAGGGTTCCGGTGACTAAGGCGCACACTCCTGTGGCTATGTGAATGTACAGGAATATGTTGAACAAAATGTCCATTTCAGTATGGTGTGTTAACTGGATTTGTCGATCTAATTTTTAATGAACTTGTGTCTGATCATTTCATCCCCAAGACCGATCTCCAAATGATACATCCCCGGAATTAACTTCTTGACATTCACTTCATTCGAAGTTGAACCACTCATAATCGTCTTACCTTCCAAATTGACGATCCGAAAAGCCCACTCTGAATGCATATTATCATGAAAATCAATGTGAAGATAATCCCAGACCGGATTGGGATAAGTCGACAATTCCCCTTTTGATCTTGTGTTAATTCCAACGATGCAATTGCTCTGCTGTTCGAACAGTCGTCTCAAGGAGTCGACTGGTTCAATTCGATTCCCATCTTTGGTCCGAACTGAGATCAAGAAAGACGGACTACCGAACGCGTCATCCGGTTGAGCCACTTTGAGAAATGCAAATAGTGAAGAGGTACCATTGGAAGCACAGCGAGAATCAGCTCCTACCATGTTTGCACCTTCCATGGCAGCCATCAGCCGACAAGCAAGGTCTCCTTTTTGATTGAGGAATCGCAGTTCCATTGAATCCAGGACTTCCGGACCCTTGAGAATATTTCCTTGGATGGAATAATAGGTTCCGAGTCTGTGTCCGGTGTGAGCTTGCGTTTCACTTCCCGTGTGAGCGGCGGCTGTTGGACTTCCATCA
>VMDK01000044.1 GCA_008080835.1 Sphingobacteriia bacterium
TAGGGGGAAGCAGACTATTATCGAACCTTCTTGACCTCGTAATCTGATACCCCAAGCAGACTATCGAACTTTTATCGAACCACCTCCAACCCAGGCCCAGAAACGAAAAAAGACCCACCTTGTAGATGAGTCTTCTCTTTAGTAGCGGGAAGCGGAATATTATCGAACTTTCACATTTAATTATCGCAAGATCAGGATTGACCGATATACCAATTCAAATGCGCTTCGGATATATTTGACCGATATTCCCATTAATCAATGCAATTTGTCCATAGATTGAGGCTCATCATCTTCGTCGTGACCATACTCACATCTGTTAGTTTGGTTCCGGCGCAAGAAGTCCGCATGGCAATTCCATCAGGTCATACGGTCCCCCTTATAAAGGATAATAAGTTCAGTGGTAACGAAAATTATTATGCATCACTCGATGTCAATGGATATCTTTTTGTTTGGGATGTCCAAACAGGAGCCTGCTTGAGTAAGTTCAGCGGTGTTTCACAATTTGACTGGGACACAAAACCTGACGCCATATTTTTCGCTAAACAAAATGAGTTATTCAGATATGAGATCAAGAGCGATAGTGTAGAGTCGGTAAAGACTTTTGCTTCTTACATTAGAGATGTCAAGGTAACCAAAGGATCCCAGAGCGTTTATGTAATTGACCAACAAGATGTTGTATTCAAAAGAGAATACCAAAGCTCGCCGGAAGATTGGAAGCAGATTGATATTCCTGGATTCAGTGTCAGGTCTTCATATAAGTGGAGTCCAGATGCTACTATGATCGTGTATCGAAAAGGTAAGGACTCCATACAGGTGTGGAGTCTTTTGCGAGATAAAAGCAGATACACTGCCCGAAAGCGTGCAGATGTATTCAGCTGGTCTCGCGATGGAAACCTCATTGCATTTGGGAATGTGATCACTAGAACCGACTCAAGATCTGAGTACGGGATTCAATTGGTCAACCTTTCAAGTGGGAGAAAACGCGAGAATTTTGTTGGACATATTGATGGCCGAATCAACGATCTCTCATTCTCTTCTGATGGGAAATTCCTGGCATCGGCTAGTAATGACTACAGCGTTCAAATTCATGATGTTCATGGGGGTACATTGATCTCTAGGATCCTGTTCAATGAAGATCTAGCCATATCTTGTGAATTCAATCCGATCAACAATGATATTTTGGTTTCTACCACTACCACTTTGAATATCATATCTGGAGATAACTTCGATAGCAAGAAAGAAATAGAACAATACGCCAATCTGCATACCAACCGAATGGAGCATCCGGCCATGTCGGTATCCGGAGAATTTTTCGCGTCCAGCGATGGAAGTAATATAGGAGTGTACAGCGGTGTTGAGGGCAATAAGTTACGTGTACTTCGCAATCAGTCAAATGCTGCCGTGATCAGTCGAATTTCACCGAGTGGAAAGTATCTTGTTACAATTGCGAGCAACTTCTTTTTTCAAGGTTCGGAATACCGAGATAATATAATCGTACAGGACGTTGAAACGGGTGTGAGGTTGGCATATTTCGATCAGTTTGATGCAACTAGTGATTTCCTGTTTAGTGAAGATGGAAGTTTGTTAATAGTCTATTCGTCTACCCAAGAACCTGTAAGGATCTATGATTTGGACTCTTTGACTTTATTGTGGCAGGTTCCCGAAAGAGAAATGAGCAAAGAAATCGTCCGGTTAAGTCCCAACAGACAGTTTCTTGCTATTGGGAGCAGGGATAGTGTTGTTCGTATCTACGATCTGGAGGGAAAAAGTTTACTGGACTCGTTCGTATGTAAAAATGGGTATCCAATAGATGCAGAATTCACTTCTCGCGAGCTCGTGGTGCTGAGTTCCGCAAGTACCTTGTATCGGTACTTACCGCGCATCCAAAGAGTCATATCTGTCAAGCCTATTTCGTTTGATCTACCTCAGGATAATTGGGATGGTATTGATATCCATTCTTCTTTTGAT
This sequence comes from Sphingobacteriia bacterium, assembly GCA_008080835.1. Lineage (GTDB taxonomy): Bacteria > Bacteroidota > Bacteroidia > NS11-12g > UBA9320 > VMDK01. The sequence goes on from VMDK01000044.1 coordinate 1,969, forward strand.
TACATGCTCGCCTACGACAATTTGAGCGGTGCGATCATGCTCTATAATCTATACTTTGAAAAGATGGAACTCGCATGGTATGAGCCCGATCCGTGCAATGTCCGATTTGCGGGAACCGGTGATCGGGTGATCAGTGGGACCAATGTGTATGAAGTGAACTGGCAATCGTTCTATGACCTTATCAACCGTGGGGAGTGGCCGGTGTCCCTTGTTGATAGTGGAGATTATCGTGGCTTTACCAGTGATTGTGCTATACTTAGGTATAGTGGTTCCGAAAAAATACTGTTCCAATCCACGGAACGAGAAAAAGGGAAAATCACGGTACTGCCGAGTAGTTCAAATATCATTTCCGGTCATTTGGGTGGAATTACAGAAGTGTCATTTGATTCATCGGAGCGATTTTTATTAACGTCCAGTGAGACTGGTTCTATCAAGCTATGGGACGTCCATAGTGGTGAGCTGTTGCTCACGCAATACTTCTTCGATGGAAGGCCTGATCAATGGTTGATCGTAGATCCGAAGGGATATTTCGATGGAACGGACCAAGCCATGTCTCTGCTTCACTGGATCATTGATGGAGAAGTGGTTGGCTTTGATCAACTCAAAAGGGAGTTCTGGATCCCTGGACTATGGAAGTTAAAGCTTGAAGGTTCTGTCGATCATGAACGCCAATCAATTTTTGCTACAGATCTATACCCTGAGATTGAGCAACTCCAGATAGCTGAGGACACCATTCTGATGAAGGTAAAGCGGAGAAGTGGAGGGTATGGTCCTATCAGTTTATATCTAAATGGGAAAGAAATTGCAGCTGATATTCGCGGGAGTGAGTTTGATGAATCTCTTACCGAACAATGGGTGCGCTGGGCAATTGACAGCACAGTGCTTTCTTCCGGAGACAATACCCTTGCCGTATACTCCACCAATAGTGCTCAAACAGCCAGAAGTAGAGGAGCTAAAGCCAAATATTCGGGCTCTTCAACTACAGCACAGGTAACCCCCAAATTCTTTGGAATAGTGGTAGGTGTTAGCGAATACAGCAACCCCTCCCTGAAACTGAATCTGCCCGGCAAGGATGCAAAAGCTATCCTGAAGGCAATGAATCTCGCTGCGGGCAATCTCTTTGGTCCTGAAAATGTCTATATGAATATACTTTCGTCTGACACAGGATCTGCACCTCGGAAAGCTGAGATCAAAAGGGTGTTTGACACAATTGCACACAGAGCCGGTCCCCAGGATGTCATATTCATCTACCTGAGCGGTCATGGCATTGCAGATAAAAGGACTGATGGGGAATTCTATTTTTTAACTGAAGATGCTTCTTCAACTGATATTAATGACCTGAAACGAACGGCCGGATCCTCCAATGCTTGGGTCTCCAGTACGGATTGGTTTGAACTTATCAAAGGAGTAAAAGCGAGAAAGCAGTTCATGGTGATCGATGCCTGCGGTGCCGGCAAAGCTGTGGAAAATCTAAGCTTACAACGAGGAGTGAGTCGAACGCAAATCAAGGCGATAGATCGTATGAGGGATCGGACAGGTATGTTCGTTCTTTCGGGTTGCGCCGCTGATGCAGTCAGTTACGAATCGAGTGTATTCGGACAAGGAGTGCTGACTTACGCTATTTTGGAAGGAATGAGAGGGGCCGCCTTGCAGGTTGAAGGCGAAATTGACGTGCAAACGGTTATGACCTATGCACGAGAGCGCGTACCTGAGTTGGCCAGGGATCTTGGAGCGATTCAAGAGCCGCAATGCTTATTTGCTTCTGGTGGGTCATTCCCGGTTGGTATTCTTTCAGATAATGACAGAGCGTCTATCCCGCTGTTAAAGCCTAAGCCGGTAATTATGAAAGCTATGATCTTGAATGTCGAAACTATCCGCGACGATCTGGGACTTTCATCGAGGATTAACAAACATCTGAGTGAAAGGTCAGGTGATCATTTTATATTTCTACCAGTGGACCAATACCCTGGCGGAATAAGCATTACGGGATTATATTCGGTACAAGGTAATAAAATTGAATTGCGTCTGGTATGGACTCACGACGATAAGGAGTACGAAAAATCAATGATAGCCAAATCTTCTGAAAGGTTGTTGGAGATGCTGGATACATGGATAGATGGAGAAATCTTCTGAAAAAAAGCATGGGTGCTACCCCAGTGTAAATCATACTTTTACTCGTCGATTTATTTTAATAACAAAGAATACTGATTGCATCAATGAGTCCCTACTTCGATAGGTATGGGGTAGGGGAAACAAACAAACATTAAAACTACTTCACTTCAGGATCTAACATCTCAAGTAGATAGTCGAACGTCGAATCGAACCGGCTCAAACCTAGGCCTAGAAACGAAAAAAGACCCATCACATTGATGAGTCTTCTCTTTGGTAGGGGGAAGCAGACTAATATCGAACTTTTTCAATTTTACCTTAACAAATCATTCAAATCAGATTTGAGGCTTCATTTTCAGAATATGATTAGAATAATATAATTTTCGACTCGAACTATTCGTTCATGTCATGTGAGAAAATTTATCCCGCGCAAGATTGCACCATTATTGATATCTTCCCTTGCACTTTTGCTAATATTTGGATTTGACAGTCCATCACATTTCTACCCGGAGATGCTTCACACTATTGCTGAAAAGCATGTACGATACCTTGGCCCATGTTCAGAAGAGCAGTTTAGAGATACTTGTCAAGGTGCAGAAAGTGGTTGTGTTCATGTAAGAGGTGTAGATGGCAGTGTCAGATATGAGTGCTGGCACTTTAATCCGACAATTTATGGGGTCATCCCAAATGGATCTGTATTCTACGGGTGTGATTTCCCGGATTACTCACCTTCTGTAATTGAGCATTATAATGTTTCGAAATCACTGAATGGTGGATCATTTACACAAATTCAGTCGGATGTACCGACTAATGAGTGGAATTCGGATGCATTAGTTGATACATTTGTCACAGGGGCATATGACAGTCTCAAGTATAAGTTTGAATTTTATGATGAATTTGGTCAGTTACTTGGGGATGTAACGTGGGTAGACATTTCTGATTGAGATGAAAACTATTTTCACGCTGATCCTGACATCAGTTTGTGCTCTGACCTACGCGTCTGACACACTGACTATTCAAAAGAGTGGGAATCTCTGGGACCATATAGAGTTTGGAGATGCGATCTGGATAGCGCTAGGAGAAGATGTAATTCGTTATACGCCAGCTACAAGGGAATTGGACACTTTGGATGAAGGACTCATTCCCGATGGATTTGTTACAAGATTAATAGTTCATAATGGATCTGTGTTCTGTTTGGATTCGCGCCGCGTTTTTCGGTGGGATTCAATGCACAATATGTGGATTGACATAACACCGGCCACTCCCAAAGGCCAAGAACAAGGTCACTTCCAATTTAGTGCGATTGAATCAAATGGGCAAGATTTGGTAATTGGATCTTACGGTTTGTCAAATGGGCTTGGATCTACCTCTGGTGGAAAACTATACAGAAGTTCGGATGGAGGGCAGACCTGGCAGAGGCAATTTCGACATAAGAAACTTGAGGATATCGAATCTATTCTCTACACTGAACATGGTTGGTTTGTCGGAGCATCGAGATCTAAACTCTATCACATTGATTCTGGATTCACTCGGCTGGGAACTCTCCCAATTCACCCTAAACGCGTCACGTGGGCAGGGTTCGGATTTGTGCTCAATTCGGAAGGCACAATATTAGCAATCAATGAGAATGACGCTATTTATTCTTCCCAGGATGGCCTGAATTGGAAGGTACTAATTGAGGACCCCACAATACGGCCTAGGATGGTATTTGAAGTTGACGGAGGGCTAGTATTCACGTCTTTTTCAAATATGAAGTTTCTCAGGGATGGAGGATATACTGCTATCTCCTGCCCGACTTTGACCAATCACAAAACAGGTAAGATTGAAGGTTGTGGCTACAAAATAGTTATTAGAACAACACAGATCTATGCTTCGCTGAATACACTCCTTATAGTACAGGATTGATTTGGCAAGTAATCCAACTTTTAGTACGGATTCATTCACCCCAAGCAGAATATCGAATCGAAAATGGTCAATTATCGAATTCGTAACCCTGTACATGTTAAGGTGTTACAAGATCAAGGAAGGTCTTTGTAGGGGGAATGAGACTGTTATCGAACTTTTTCGTCTCAAATATTGGCACCCCAAGAGGAATATCGAACCAAATTTGATCAATTATCGAACTCTTAAGACACTGC
>VMDK01000146.1 GCA_008080835.1 Sphingobacteriia bacterium
CCAAAAGGACGGGAAGCGTGGTCTGGCGGGTGACATTGGCCGATCACGTCACGATTTGACAATAGTCATCGTCACAACCCCAATATGTCGCAAACCTTGAAGCAAGCTTGTCACAACCATCTGTCCGAAGTGTATCTATTATCACCACTTCCTCTCCCTGGTCCATATAGCCATCCTTGTTACCGATTGCGGCGAACTCACTGGAACTGAATGACGAGAAGATCGTATCCGAAGAAGTGCGCATTCTTCCTCCACTTGCACCAAGAATGGTCAGGTCGGATTCATTAGTTTGATAGAATTCGATATCCGACAAGCGGCCCTTACCTGAGTTCACCAAAGTGATCTTTCGAACAAATACTTCATACAGGTCGGTTTGAACGAACCTGTTCGAGACGCTTTTGATCTGCAGTGAAGGTTGATAGATCGACATGGGAGTACTTGTGAAATCCACCGATCCACCTGAGTAATTGGCGTTGACCTTCACAACGGCAAGTTTACCTGCATTCAGAAATGGGATCACATCACAATTCGCCCTGATGTCGATCTTCAGGGTAGAGCTTTGTGCCAATCCGAGGTCCGGCAAGTTGAAGGAGGGTTTGTTCAGATCACTCACGTTCCGCTCAGAGATCCCTGAGCCACTCACACTCGACTTTACGTACAGGACACCCGGTGGGAGTTCGAGATTCAGATAATTCCCGGAGACTGTGGACGTAGTGATATTTCGAGCATCAATGCTTAAGGACACGCCATCTCCACACACGTCGAACGACGATGGCAAAGTAGCCGTGATATTCAGTTTGCTCTGGCTATAAAGTGCCTGACTTAGCGTCAGGAGCAACGATAGCAGCAAAAACCTCCTCAGCGACATGATTTTATAGGCGATTTTGCTAGAAATACTACTTCTTTTTACGTATCCGACGAAGATACGATTTGTTTGTCGCAAGGAAGTGATGTTTATCACTCATCGAAATCAATTTTGAAATGACTTCTGAAATGGATTGCGTAACAGAATATTTACCTTTGAGTAATGATCGAGATCGACGAAGAAAAGGAGAAAAAAGAGATTCTCAATCGGTACCGTAAACTCCTGCGTTCCTCTAAGGATCTGAGAGAAAAGGGCGATGATAAGATCATCCGCCGGGCTTTTGAATTGGCGGTGGATGCACATCGCGAAATGAGGAGAAAGAGTGGTGAGCCTTATATATTCCATCCACTTGCCGTTGCACAGATTGCAGTGGAGGAGATCGGACTGGGAACTACGTCGATCGTGAGTGCCCTGCTTCATGATGTTGTAGAGGATACTGACACCACTCTTGAAGAGATCGAAGCGGCTTTTGGGAAGAAGGTTGCCAACATCATAAATGGCCTAACGAAGATCAGCGGTGTTTTTGACCAGACCAGCTCGCCACAAGCCGAGAACTTCCGACACATGTTGCTCACCTTATCGGATGATGTACGTGTGATCCTCATTAAGCTCTGTGATCGCCTCCACAATATGAGAACTCTTCAGCACATGTCGCCTAAGGGACAACTGAAGATCGCCTCGGAAACCATGTACCTGTATGCGCCTTTGGCGCATAGGCTGGGATTATATGCCATCAAAACAGAGTTGGAAGACCTGGCTCTCAAATACACAGAGCCTGAGATCTATCAGCGGATCAAACAAAAGCTGAATGAGACGAAGGAGCAGCGCAATCGCTATATCCGATCTTTCGTACGTCCGATCAAATTGGAATTAGAGAACCTTGGGGTGCAATTCGAAGTGAAGGGCAGACCTAAGTCGATATTCTCCATTTTGACAAAAATGCGCAAACAGCAGGTGGATTTCGAGCAGGTATATGATCTGTTCGCCATAAGGATCATCGTCGACTCTAAGACACAACACGAAAAACGGGATTGCTGGAATATCTATTCCATCGTCACAAGTATCTATCGGCCTAACCCGGATCGCCTTCGCGACTGGATATCAAACCCGAAGAGTAATGGATATGAATCGCTGCACACCACTGTGATGGGACCGAAAGGGAAGTGGGTTGAAGTGCAGATCCGAAGTCGCAGAATGGATGAGATCGCCGAGAAGGGATATGCGGCTCATTGGAAGTACAAAGAAGAATCTTCGCCAGAAAGCGGACTCGACACCTGGTTGACCAAGGTTCGGGAGATCCTCGAAAATTCCGCAGAAAGTGCCATCGACTTTTTGGATGATTTTAAGCTGAACCTCTACAGCAAGGAGGTGTTCGTCTTTACTCCAAAAGGAGATCTTAGAAAATTACCGATGGACAGCACCGCACTTGATTTCGCATTCGACATTCATACGGAAGTTGGATCCAAGTGTATAGGAGCGAAGGTGAATGGCAAACTCGTTCCGATAAGCCATGTTCTCCAGAATGGAGATCAGGTAGAGATCATCACTTCCACCAAGCAAAAGCCAAGTAAAGGTTGGCTGGAATTTGCCATCACAGGTAAGGCAAAAGCGCGTATTAAGCATGCTCTCAAAGAAGAGAAACGAAAAAAAGTCGAGGAAGGGAAAGAAGTCGTGATACGGAAGTTGCGACAGGCCAAAGTGCCTAAGACTGCAGAGAATATGCGTATCCTCTGTCGGCATTTTGACGTACCCAGTGAAGCTGACTTCTTTGTAATGGTTGCGAATGACGGTTTCCCAAAATCAAAAGTTCCATTAAAGACCCTTATTCATGAGTACAAGGAAAAGGCTGAGATCGGTCGTACTAAGCACGAAAAACCACCTGAAAACCTTCCGCAGAATAAGAAACCAAACGATCTGATCATTGGAGAAAGCGCCGACCTGGAGTTGGATTATGAATTCGCTAAATGTTGTTCACCAATTCCGGGAGATGAGATCGTAGGGTTCATCACGGTGGGAGATGGCGTCAAGATTCATCGTACCAATTGCAAGAATGCCATAAGACTGATGAGTAACTACGGTTACCGCATCATTAAGGCACGTTGGGCAGGGTATCCGTTAGAAGAACTGAACTTCAAAGCGGGAATCAAGATCACAGGAATCGACAGTGTGGGATTGGTTAGCAAGGTCACTAAGGTCATTTCACAGGAACTCGAGATCAACATGCATTCCATCTCATTTGAGGCACTCGACGGAACTTTCATCGGACATATGATACTCGAAGTAGATAGTACGGCCCACCTCAACGAACTGATCGACAAGATCAAGGATATCGATCAATACATTCAGGTCATACGAACAGATGTGCATTAAGAGGGGATAACCCCTGATATTAATCGCTACCTTTGCAAGTCAGATTTTTTTCATGAGCAAAGAGACCGCAAAGATCAAAGAAGAAGTCAAGGAGATCTTTACCAAATATCTCGAAGCACGGGGGCAACGAAAAACTCCAGAGCGCTACGCGATATTGGACGAGATCTACAGTAAAAAGACGCACTTTGACGTAGACACACTGTACGTGCAAATGAAGAACCGGAACTATCAGGTTAGCCGTGCAACAGTGTATAATACGCTTGATCTGCTCCTGGAATGCGGATTGGTCGTGAAGCATCAATTTGGACAAAACATGGCTCAATTTGAGCAGGCTTTTGGCTACAAGCAACACGATCACATGATTTGTACCATCTGTGGCAAAGTTTCTGAGTTCTGCGACCCTCGAATTCAACAAACTTCATCTATGATGGGGGAGTTGCTCAATTATGAAGTGGTTCGTCATTCGCTGAATTTGTACGGAAAGCCAAGGATCGATGAAAATGGTTTGTGCCTGAATTGTGAGAATCAGGTAAGCGTTGATCAATAATTCAAAAGTTAGCAGTTCACATCCAATAAAAGTATTGAAATAAGACATGGTTGATGTTGTTCTAGGTTTGCAATGGGGAGATGAAGGGAAAGGAAAGATCGCTGATTTCCTTACCCCGAGGTACGACGTGGTCGCGCGATTCCAGGGAGGTCCAAATGCCGGACATTCCCTTGAAATGAACGGTAAGAAGCACGTTTTGAACACGATACCTTCCGGGATCTTTCATGAGAACTGTATGAACGTGATCGGAAATGGCGTGGTGATCGACCCGGTCAGATTCATGGAAGAGATCCGACGCACAGAAGAAGCCGGTGCTGACGTTAAGGGCCGTCTTTTCATTGGAAGGAAAGCTAGTTTGATCATGCCGACTCACAAGGTGCTCGATGCAGCTTTCGAACACGCCAAAGGAGACGAGAAGATCGGTTCTACCCTCCGTGGAATAGGACCTACGTATCGCGACAAATATGGCAGAGCCGGTATGCGCATCGGGGATATTTTCGATCCGGATTTCGAAGATCGATATCGCGACGCTATCAAATTACACTTGAATACGATCGAACAGCTCAAATTCGGAGATTTTAAACTTGGAGACCTGGAGTGGGAATTCTTCGAAGCTATAGAAGCGCTGAAAGAGTACAACTTCGTCGACAGCGAATACTTTGTGAATGATTTGATCGCTTCAGGTAAAAAGGTTCTCGCAGAAGGAGCACAAGGATCCATGTTGGATATAGATTTCGGGTCGTATCCATTTGTAACCTCATCCAACACCATCTCCGGTGGAGTGACTGTTGGGCTAGGGGTTGCTCCAAAACATATCAATACGGTACGTGGTATCTTCAAAGCATACTGCACAAGAGTCGGTGGCGGTCCGTTCCCTTCTGAACTGGACAATGAAGAAGGTCAGCTCCTTCGTGATCGCGGACATGAATACGGCGCAACTACAGGTCGCCCCAGACGCTGTGGCTGGCTGGACCTGGTAGCTCTGAAGTATGCGGTCATGCTTAGCGGTGTGGACGAACTGATCATGATGAAATCGGATGTTCTCAGCGGTATAGAAAAAGTCGGAGCTCTGGTTGCTTACGAGATCGATGGCAAACGAAGCGAAACTTTGCCCTACGACATGTGTAAAGCTGATCTCAAACCGATCTTCGAGTACAAAGAAGGATGGAGCGAGGATCTCACTCAAATGCGTTCCGAGGATGAACTCCCCGAATCTTTCAAGAACTACGTGTCTTGGATCGAAAAAGAAACCGGAGTACCTGTAAAGATCTTGTCGGTAGGCCCTGATCGGTCTCAGACCATCATTCGCTAGTCAAGGCTTCTTTTTGCTCAGAATCGAGCTGGTTCTTCTTCAAGGTCCAGTCGAAGTACAACCCGGGAACTGAACTAATAATGGTGATCGCGCTGAAGGCAAGCCCAACCGCTACAGCTGCTGATTCACTCAGTCCCCAGTTAATAGCCAGCAAACCGAATACAGCCTCACGTGCGCCGATGCCACCCATAAATACGGGTATCGTAGTAGCCAAGGTCGAGAGCAAGAAGATCACTGTAACCTGGGCGAAGTCTGCTTGAAAACCGATACCTCTAGCGAGAAAGTACACACAAGCCACTTGGATAGATTGAACCATCAATGCCAGGATAAGGACTCGTCCGAGATTCGGTAAGAGTGCCGGAATGAACTTCCTTGCCAGAATCACTATTACAACAAGACTTAGAGGGATGAATAACCAATACAATGAACTCAGCGGCAGAGGGATCTCAAGGAACATAATGCACACCGAGAGCCAGGCCAGGATCGCTTCCATACCACTCATTCGATCAATGATCATCCACAAAGCAAGAACACGCTTTTTGACATTAAAATTCCGGCTGTAGACAACCACTTTGTATGCATCGCCACCGACCCCTCCGGGTAAAAAGAGGTTATATGCCATACCCACAAAGTATAGCTTGTAGTTCCAGACCCGCTCGGGGTGAATGTCGGATGAATTCAGCAGGATTCGCAGTCTGTCCGCTGAAATGAGCTGCGACAAATCCAATAGG
>VMDK01000068.1 GCA_008080835.1 Sphingobacteriia bacterium
CGAATCCTTCATTGGCTCGGTCAGAGTCTGAGAATAATTAGAGATAGTGTCGTAATACGTTGTTAATCAATGGCTAAGCAGGTTTACAAGAAGAAAGAAGAGAAAAAAGGGATTAGTTTGTCTGAGGAGAGCCAACTCGGACGCAAACCACCTCAGGCCCTCGATCTGGAGGAAGCTGTATTAGGAGCAATGTTGCTCGAAAAAGATGCACCCCAGCGTGTACTTGATGTACTCATCAAGCAGGTATTCTATCACGATTCGCACCAGATCATTTTTGAGCATGTAGAAAAGCTCTTTCAGGAGGGCGAACCGGTGGATATCCTGACGGTCACTCAATCACTTCGCAAGGCCGAACAACTCGATACGGTAGGTGGGGCATATTACGTCACACAGCTCACCAATAAGATCGCTTCAAGTGCGAACATCGAGTTCCACGCCAAGATACTCGTCCAGAAATACATTCAGCGGGAATTGATCCGCATATCCGGAGAGATCGGCCGCGAGGCTTTCAATGAGACTGCCGACGCATTCGAACTCCTGGATGATGCAGAGAAGAAACTCTACGGCATCAAGAACGATACGATCAAGAAGAACTACGACTCGATCGACGACTTGATCAACAAAGCGATCAAGCAGATCGAGGAGTTGAAGGGATCAGAGAGCGGTGGAATCACGGGTGTGCCAAGTGGCTTCACGGCAATCGACCGTATTACGAGCGGTTGGCAGAAATCCGACCTCGTCATTATTGCCGGTCGACCCGGTATGGGTAAAACGGCATTCGTTCTGAGTTTGGCCAGAAATGCAGCACTTCAGGCCGATACTGGTGTGGCGATCTTCTCTCTGGAGATGTCTTCTGTACAGTTGGTCACTCGTTTGATCTCAGCCGAGACCGAGCTGAGCGGTGAGAAGCTCAAGTCAGGCAATCTAGCCGACTATGAGTGGGAGCAGTTGAACGGTAGGGTTCAAAACCTGAGTAATGCGCCCATATTCATTGACGATACGCCTCAGCTGAGCATATTCGACTTACGAGCAAAGGCTCGAAGGCTCAAATCTAACAAGAACATAGGATTATTGGTGATCGATTACCTTCAGTTGATGCGAGGTGACGAATCCAACAATAAAGGAAACCGCGAACAGGAAATTTCGTACATATCAAGATCGCTCAAGGGATTGGCCAAGGAGTTGGACATTCCGGTCATCGCTTTGGCGCAGTTGAGCCGTGCTGTGGAGCAACGTCATGACAAAATGCCTATCCTCTCTGACCTACGTGAATCGGGCTCCATTGAGCAAGATGCAGATATGGTGGGTTTCTTGTATCGTCCTGAATATTACGGATTTACGCAAGATGAAGAAGGGAACGACGTCACAGGCCTGGCCCAGTTCATTATTGCAAAGAACCGTCACGGCCGGATCGAGAAAGCGACGATGCGATTCCGCGCAGAACTTGCCAAATTCGAGGACCTCGGTTTCCATGACACATTGGCCAGTGAATCCAGCGTCACTTTGGGCTCCAAGATCAACAGCATGGAGGAGGACTACGACGACGGTGACATCGACTTCTGATACTCGGTAAGAACATTGTGGAAAATCTCGTGTCAGGGCTTTTAATAATTCGATAAAAGAATTAGCTTTGCAGCCCTTAAAAAAAGAATAATGTTCGCAATCGTAGAAATAGCGGGAAAACAATTCAAGGTTGAGAAAGATCAGGAGCTCTTCGTAGATCGTTTAAGCATGGAGCCTGACAGTAGCCTTGAGTTAGACAACGTATTGTTGGTTGACAACGATGGCAAAGTGAAAGTTGGAACTCCAAAGGTGAAAGGCGCCAGTGTTTCAGCTAAGGTTATCGAGCACGTCAAAGGAGACAAGGTGATCGTATTCAAAAAGAAACGACGCAAAGGATTTAAGACCAGAAACGGTCATCGTCAGGATTTCACGAAGATTCAGATCGAAAACATAAAAGGATAATACCATGGCACATAAGAAAGGAGCAGGTAGTTCTAAAAACGGAAGAGAGTCGCATAGTAAACGACTCGGAGTGAAAATCTACGGTGGACAAGCAGCCATCGCAGGAAACATCATCGTTCGCCAAAGAGGTACTCAGCATCACCCTGGTGATAACGTAGGGATGGGTAAAGACCACACTCTTTACGCTTTGATCGATGGTAAAGTTGAATTCAAGAAGTCGAGAAACGACAGATCATTCGTGTCTGTGGTACCGGCTGAATAAGATCTTTCAAATACACAGGAAAGTCCCACCGAAAGGTGGGATTTTTTTTTGCCCTTATCTATCGGGTCAGGATCTCAATTTGCTCCGCAGGACTCAGGTCCAGGAATATGTGCTGTGTTACATTGCCAAAAGGCAATGGTCTTTGAACGCGACGACCAATATGCAGGAAGTACGACTTCTTGGACGTTACATTCCAGACATGAACCCGCAGATGCCTGTTGGGTCCTGGTTCGAAGCAAGCATAGAAACCACCGAGCATGAACTGAGACAGATGCCTCCCTTTTAAGGTGAGGAAATTCTGCTTGATCGCAAAAGGCCAAGTCGAAGGATGCTTCAGTTCAGGACTGAACAAGTAACACATGGTATGCGCCGAGCTTCTATCCGGCACATCTTCCAAGTAAAGCTTCGTCAAGTATTCAATCGCAGGACCTTTGACAATGTCCTGGGCGAATTTTGTTCGCTCATCTAGGTAGCGCACTGCAGGTCCGGTACCCGTGGCAAACTCATAAATGATGATCGCTACACCACATCTGGAATCTGTCCTCAGGTAATGCTCTTTTTGCAACTCATCGAGATCAGCTACGTCCTCCAACCGTTTCTGCGACCAACGAAGCAATGCCCATTTACCGACCTGCTGAATGATGTCGGCCGTTTGGTTATTCAGTTTGGGAGTGATGGGTTGAGGTGCGGATATGGAATTCCCATTGGCCGAAAATGCCCACAAGAAGGAGACAAGTAAAACCAATGGGGTCTTTTTCATTAATCCAGATTGAAAACACTTCGTGTGAGGAGAAGTCCGTCGGAGAGTACTTCTACTTTATATGTTCCTTTCTTATAATCGGCTTCCTGACGGAACTTGAATTTGAGATCTTCAGGGTCACCCGTATAGTTGATGGTCTTGGTCATGGTCACAAGCTTGTCGCTATCCATCAGCACTTCGTCATTACCGGCACCTAAAACTTCTCCATTCGTTCCGAGTAGCCGAATAGTCACCTCCTTTTCTCCATTCTCTATGAGTTCGTTGGGTTCCAGTAGAAAGCTGAATCGGATATGATCTACTTTACTCGCTTTGAATTGAACCACTTCTTTGTTTCTCTTTTCCTGTATAGGTTCTACTTTCAGTTCCGATACCTGGAACTTACTCTTCTTGACCTTTTCAACCAATTCCTGATGATCTTCCAGGATCTCCTCCCGGATAACCTCTGACTGCTGTAGTGCATGTTGTGACGAATCAAATTGATTTCTAAGTTGGGCCTGAGAACGCTTCAGTAATTCAAATTCTTCGGTGGATCTACCCAGCTGCTCTTCCAACTCAACGATCCTGTTTCGTGCTTCCAGGAGTGCTTGAGGATCTCCTTGCTTAGCTCTGTAGAGCAGTTGTCGGATCTGGATCTTATTCTGCTCGAGTTCTTCATACGCGGCATCACGCTCCGATTTCAATACAATGCTCTCGTTGATCATGGATTCGTAATCGCGCAGGGTTTCATCTAGCTTTTGTTGCAAAGAGTCCGCTCTGATGTTCGCAAGGTCCAGTAATTCAGCAAGTTCTGCATTCTCGACCTTCAGCGACTTCCCATCTTTGTAATTGCTTTCATACCATAGATAAAGTAGGAACAAGTTACCTAGTATCGAAATGATCAGTAGTATCCAGAGTGCCTTACGCATGGTTTCAATTGCTTTTCACAAGTTTACGAATTTTTGCCGGCAGAGTCGGACCACTTTATAAAGACCCAAAACAGAGTCAAAATTCCACTTACAAATTGATGATCGGTCATTTCTAAAATGGTTTATTTTTGACTGTTGGCTAGCCTTGTTCATTTCGACATCGATAAGGCTCAGCGTAATCTGAAATGTTACGTATCAGGATATTCTTCGCAAGGTGGAGCCGATTTGAATATTGGCCATGGGTGTTGTTCTATCTGCCCCTGTTACCTGCTTACTTATATTATGCGATCCGCTCCCGATCTCCCGTATATTTTACCGCAGTGAATCCCGGCATTGAACACGGTGGGTTCTTCGGTGAGCACAAAGAGCGAATCCTGTCCAATGTCGACAAACGATTCCTACCCGCAACGTATTTCTTTTCGCTGGTTCAACGAGCAAAATGGGTGGAATTGCTCCAGAACATTTCCAATGACCATTTTCCTGTCGTATTCAAGCCCAATATCGGTGAGCGTGGAGATGAAGTGCGCATATTCGATTCCAAGGACCAACTTCAATCACATATATCTACTGTCGAATTTGACTTTCTGATCCAACGATACATTTCATTCCCGATCGAGCTTGGAGTGCTGTATCACCGTTCTCCCGGTGCGCAGAAAGGAGAGTTGCTTAGTATCACCAGGAAAGGATTCATGACGGTAACGGGGGACGGTAAGCGCTCAGTGGAGGAACTCATGATGTCACGTAGGCGTTATTTGCTCCAGGTGCCACGATTCAGAGTTGAGAAACCAGAACTCCTTAAAATCATCCCGCAGAAGGGTGAGGAATTGATGCTCGACAATATTGGCAATCACTGCCTTGGGACAGAGTTCATTGATGCAAACGACTGGATCAATGACAAGGTAAATAGCGTATTTGATCAAGTCACATCGACTTTTGATGGATTCTTCTACGGTAGGATCGATCTGAAAGTCCCAAGCAGAGAAGACCTGGAGGCAGGTGAGAATATCCGCATCTTTGAGATCAACGGGGTGAGTTCAGAACCTGGTCACATCTACGATCGACGGTACAGCGTGTTTCGCGCGTATTCAGAATTGTATCGAACATGGGGTATTATCTTCAGTGTTGCTGTGGCCAACAGAAAATTAGGGATCCCTTATTCAAGCGTCAGCGAGCTTATTCGCATTAGCTGGCGTCACTTCTTTGTTTCCAAGCGCATGTAGTGTGCGACAATAAAAAACCCCCAGCACCGAAGTGTGGGGGTGAATCTTTGTGCTATTTTGTGTCACTTTGACTAGGGGCTGAAAATCAATTATTTATACGTGTTGGTTGTGTGTCATCTTTGATTTATTTTGTGCGTATTTGCTTGGTTATGTGCAAATTAAATGCAAACTTCGGGGTGTTATGGTGAATAAAATTCAGACGATGAGTTGATGAAGGTTATCAATGGTAACAACTCTGAAGATGTAAAGAAGGAATACTTCAACAACTTATTTAAAGATACTGTAGTTGATTATCATGGTGATAGAATGGATTTCTATAAGAATGTGATGAATAAAACGGTCTTCCCAATGTTGGTTGATTTCATGTATAAGGAAGTGGTTAAACAAGTTAATAGGTTGTAAACCAAGTGTATTTTTAAATTAGAAAAGAGTGGAAGTTATGGATACTAACAGGAAAAGTTATAAAATAAAGGGAATACAAAATGAAACTGGTCCTA
>VMDK01000004.1 GCA_008080835.1 Sphingobacteriia bacterium
ATCGCTGCGCCATTTCATGGAGCTCGTCCTGGCTAGGGCCCGCGTGGGTCCTGACGTCACCGAGGAAGGAGTTCGACAGGAGTTGATCGCGTACACCTCAGAGGATTCTCACTATTCGAACTTCAAGAATGCCTCATTTGCCGGTATCGGCAGAAATAATGTAAGGACGATTCGAACGGACGATCATGGTCGCATGCACGCACCGGAACTCAGAGCTGCGATCCTGGAAGATCTCAAAAACGGGAAGACTCCATGCTTCATCAATGCAACAGCCGGAACTACGGTGATGGGTGCATTTGACCCGATCCATGAGCTGGCCGATGTTGCCGAAGAATTCGGTCTTTGGTTGCATGTCGATGGTGCATATTGTGGCGCAGTCATATTCAGCGACAAATACAAACACTATGTAGAAGGCTTGGAGCGATCCGATTCATTCAGCTTCAACGCCCATAAGATGTTGGGAACCCCACTCACGTGCTCAGTAATTTTGGTCAAGGATCGAGAGCATCTGGTGCACAGCTTCAGCAATGAGGCCGATTACCTCTATCAAACTGCCGATGATGAATTCAACCTCGGTAAAACTTCGCTGCAATGTGGCAGGAGAAATGAAGCACTTAAGCTATGGTCCCTTTGGAAATCAGTTGGGACAAGCGGATTGGCCAAGATCGTAGATAAGCTCTTTGAGTTAGCCGAAGTTGCCCGAAAATATGTGGCAGATCATCCTGACTATACCCTGTATACGTATCGAGATTCACTCTCGATCTGCTTCAACTATAAAGGGATCGATCCAAGGGTACTCTGTACCAACTTGTACACCGAAGGAGAGCTTATGGTTGGTTATGGTTCGTTCAGAGAAGATGAATTCGTTCGTCTGGTCGCGGTTAATGCAAACAATACCAAAGAAGACATTTTGAACTTCTTCACCACTCTTGAGAATTTCGTAGACGCTCACGATCTAGTCGAATCCAAGTTAGTGAACACGAAAGGTTGATCCACGTTAGAGAGCTATTCGCCAGATCAATTTACCCAATACGGCACTCTTGTCGTGATTGAATTTGCCGTTGCGACTGTCATACACCTGGTTGATGATCAGGTAGAAATCCGCACCGATGATCGGTATCCACCTCAATCTGAAATTGAAAATGAATTCCTCGGCAGTCGAACTGTACTGACCGATCAATGAACCGAATGTATTCGGGTTGATCGCATAGTCAGCACGCATTCCGTATAGGTTTGTCACGAGTTCTCCCTCAGGTAAGCGTATGTTGTTGTTCTGGTATCGTGCACTCACTCTCAAGAACTTGCTGGCACGCCACTGAACACTCGATTCAAACGCCGTATTGTTACCTTCGAAGAATTCCCCTACAGAAAGGAATGCAGATGCCGAGAGCGTTCGACTATTGAAAGTAGAAAACGAGGCTCGCCACTCATTCCACCAATACTCCCCGGCCTGAACCACGATAGAGTCGGTCAAGTAAAAGTCCTCCCTCAACCCTTCGGCTTTTCGTCGATATTCCGCACCAACTGTCTCCCCACTTCTGGTTTCCATTCCCAGAAACTTCACGCTGTACTCGAAGCTTTGAAGTTCGAAGTTGTCGTCGTATTGTGTGAGGGTGAATGCACCCGGACTGAAATCAAATTGCCTGATCCATTTCAATGGCCCATTTGGATCGGGTCGAGGTTTGAACTTGAAGAATGCGAAGTTTTCCCTGAAATTCCTCCTGCGCATGAGACCAACCTCGGGCTCAAACGGAGCGGGACTTTTCTGTGTGGTGATAACGATGTCACACTTATCATTGAGATAGGTCAGGAATGCCCGATATGCGTATGCATTTGATATGTATCCAGAATCGCTATTGTGCGATTTCACCACAGCACCTCCAATGTTCAAGTTCTTACTTCCAAAGAGCTTCGAGGTACTGTAATTCCCTCGCACCCCAGTGGTGGTATGCCAGGTTCCCCTGGAGAATTTGTTCACGCTCATGGCACCGATCACGCTTTGCTCTCCGACGTCCTGTCTCCAACTTCCTACGGTATAATTGGTCATTGCCTCCGTTTCGGTCTCTGCAGTCTGAATACTCATGAGTCCGAGCGTTCGGTTATTCTTCTTACCAAGCAAACGGAGTCCTGCTATGATCGGAACGGCTTCTCGATTCTCATCCAACCCAATTCTACGAGTATAAAATGGTGTGATCCTGTTCCCACCGTAACCCATATCGAAATAGTCATTCCCTTCGAGAAAGAATGGTCTTAGTTCCGGAAAGAACAGAGGGAATCTGGTGATGTTGACCTGCTGCTGATCCGACTCCACTTGGGCAAAGTCGGTGTTCACGGTGATGTTCAGACGGTAATTTGGACTGAGCAGATAATTCACATCTCCACCGGCATTGAGTACTGTCTCGTTGCCATCTTCTTCGAACTGTGCTCCGCTGATCGCATAAGGTTTGATCTCTACGAACTGTTTGTTTATCAAGCTCTTCAAACCTTTGAGCACTCCGGCCTGATTGACATGCGTGATATTAAAATCGCGCTTCCATCCTCGCCATCTTGCTTGTTCCCGTTTACGTCGGATGTTTCGTTCAAAATTGATCCCCCAATCCTGGACCTGGATCTTCATGCGGTATTTCAAAGTGTAAAGCGGTATCACGAATTCCGCGAACCAGCCTTCTCCTGTGACAGTTGTTTTGACATCCCAAACACCATCCCAGAATCTGTTAACGGAAGAGCCATTATTGAACACCTGAGCATCCAAACGGGCGCCGTTAGGATTTGTTGCAAACATGAATCCATTGCGCTTGTCGTGGTAAGTGTCGAATATCAGAATGAAGTTATCGTCGAGTGACTCGTCGAAATCACGTTGATATTCTTTGGCTCGTATCCCTTTGGCGTTCGAATCGTAGCACCAGACTCCCACATACAAGTTCTCTGCATCGTAGACTATGGCTACCTCCGTTCGCTCTGTAACGGGTTGTCCGATGAACAATTCGCGCTGAGTGAAGTGATTTGCTTTCGGTGCGACCTGCCACACTTTTTCATCCAGCATACCATCCACCTCGATCTTACCGAATCTGACCTGGGGAACGAGAACTCCGCTGGTATCTTGTGCTACTGAGCAAACAGTATCAAAGATGAGGATGAGAACCGCTATGAACCAAATGCGTTGGAACATGGCGGCGAATTTAGCATTGTTCAGTTTCTGTTTTTCCCGAGAAGTGTAAGAAGTAGTAAAAGAAATCGGTTGCTTGCTGAAAAATGCCCCTAAAGCAATAGATCATTCTCCTTATGATGAGCCTGGCAGTATTAATATCATTACCTTTAGAGAGAGCCGATTGCACCCGGGGCCGGCGCCCTCTACCCCTAACGCGGTCAAGCTCAGGCGAAAAGCACACCGTTGTCAAGAAATATCAACTCAAAAAGTGTCAACGACATCGAATTACCTCCAAGTGTGATTAAGAATGAAATTTCTATAGCCCCTTGGAGTCGAAAAAGGTACTGCAGATTGGCTTACAGATCAGACTCCGAAAAAATATTATCCAACAACTTCAAATATTCCCGGATCGTGATAAGACCGGCTAGCTTGCCCTTACTCAACACAGGTAAACATCCTATCTCCCGCTCCTTCATCATTTGAAAAGCGTCCCTGGTCAAAGTGGTGAGTTCACAGGTTTGTACATCTGTAACCATGATATCCTCGACATACTTCACTTCCGAACGATCTTCATTGCTGTTGAACCAGGATAAGAATTTGTCACTGCTCAACAATCCGGCAAGTTCTCCTTGAGCATTTTCAACGGGTATGTGATGCACTCCTGCCCAAAGCATCCTGCTCACCGCCATTTCGATCAGATCATCCGGTCTGACCGTGATCAGGTCAGTGGTCATGATCTGTTCGACTCGTTTGAATTTTTGCTGCCAGGCACCACTTTCTGCGATGCTTAATTCGCTCCATTTGTGAACAGGATGACCTTGTTTTTGTCGTTGGTAGATCCCTTCCGTCAGTGCGAGCACCGCTTCTTCTCTGGAGTGCAATTCTCGCAATGCATTAAAGGACGCCAAGGTCCATTTGGAACCGGTTTGTCTCGATTGGACTCGTTCCTCAATGATACCGAGGCAGTTGTCGATATCTGCTTCGGAGACGTTAGCCTTTGTCAACCCTTTACGCGCGATCGGGATCAGTTTATCAATTATAAGCTCCGACGCCGGGATGCTTTCCCCATTCAACCAATAGAATTCGGTTCTTAAACCATCTTTGGCAGAAGAGAGAAAGTTCAACTTCACTTTGTCGAACTCCATATTTTGGCCAACGTTGAGGTGTTCTTCCTCTGCACCGTGCATCAAACCTATCCAGAATGCGGTATTCGCCACTTCGTCAATGATGCTTGGACCAGATGGGATATACCTGTTCTCTATACGCAAATGCGGCTTATCTCCGGTGATGCCATAGCAAAGGCGATTCCAGCGATATATGGTACCATTGTGAATGCTGAGTGCTTTTAGTTTTGGAATACCTCCGCTTCGAAGGATCTCGCGACTGTTCTCTTCGATCTCCAGAGGGAGCAGTATTGAATGCTTTTGTACGGTGTCTCGGAAAATCTCCAGAGCTGACTTGCCCCAGCTGTTGCCAAACTTTGATCACGAACAGGATCCAGCAACTTACGTGTATCGGCGCTCTGCTGGAAGAGAGCAATGCGCGTTTCCTGCCACAGTCGCTTTCCCAAAAACAAAGGAGAGTTCGTGCATGCAGCCAACACCGGGGCCGTGATCATATGTGCCCAATTATAGTGCTTCGCGGCATTCTCCAGATCCGTTTGATAATGGACCTGAAAGCTGGTGTTGCAAGCCTCAAATAGAACTGAACTTCCTTCGGTAATGAGTTCATCAAGGCCGTTGATATGAAATTTAAAGTTTCCGCCTCTCGCTTCTAAAATGGCCTCATTCAGCCCAAGATAGCGCGGAACCGGAGTCATATTGTCCAATACGATATGATCATGGCGAATAGTAGTCAGGATCCCGGTCAGTATGATCTTAGCTCCCTTCGAATGCGCTGCCTTGTTGGCCATGGTCAGAAAATGTTCCAGATCAGACTCCATGATGGAGAAGCAGTCACCGGACAGTTCCAACGGATCGAGATTCAACTCCAGATTATATCTGGCAAGCTCAGTTGTGAAATGTTTGTGTTTCAGCAGCTTAAGCACAGCCTGATTGATCATTGCAGGTTCCAGATCATAGCCGATCGTACAAAATTCCTGTTCTGCACCAATGCGCGTTATCCCTGATTCAAATAGCTTTTGGTCCACCATTTCCTCCAGACTTTTTAAGTCTGCTAGCAGGTGCTCAGAGAATTGAGTATACAGATTTCGGTTGGCGTTACTTGCTGTAAGTCTTCAAACCTAAGTGGACTGATCAAGCATTAATATAAGTTAGATATTTAACATCTGGTGCATATGGTGTTTCTTTCGCTTATTCATCGTTCTTGTTTTGGTTAAAGCACGCTTCCTGAGGATC
>VMDK01000120.1 GCA_008080835.1 Sphingobacteriia bacterium
AACCGATTCCTCATTCCGATGCGAAGAAACTCCTCTGTCTCTCCGTCCACATTCGGCGCATCTAGCTCTATTTCAGTATCATAGAAGTGTAGTACTTCATCAATTGTAGCAAATCTGCCGTCGTGCATATAGGGAGCGGTGCGCATGATATTGCGCAAACTAGGCGTTTTGAATTTGCCCATATCACGGGTTTGGCCGGTGTGACCGCCAAGTCCCTTATCGACGATCGTTGCATCCAGACCGGTATTGTGTGACTTGTTATCGAGGAACAAGGTGGTACTGTGACAGTTAAAGCATCCTTTCACTTTTAATTTGTCAAATCCACGCTGCTCCATCTCGGTCAAAGGCACCAATCCACGATTGAATTTGTCGAATTTTGAATTGTCCGAAATAATGGTCAATAGGAACTGCTCCAGGGCTTTAGCCAGATGTGTAGAGTCGATAACTGCCACAGAAAATACCTCTTTGAACAATCGCTTGTATTCCTCATGATCATTGAGTTTATCGACCAATTCAGCTACATTTTGATCCATTTCTACTGGATTCGCAATAGGCATCAAAGCCAAGTGACGCAGCGTCTCTGCCCTGCTGTCCCAAAACAAGGAGGTATTCCACATCAAATTGAACAAAGGCATGGAGTTACGCGTGCCCAATTCGCCTCTGATCCCTTCACTGAAGCGGTTTTCGCTATCGGTGAATCCAAACTGAGGATTGTGACAACTTCCGCAGCTCTGCGTGCCATCGCCGCTTAGGAAAGGGTCCCAAAACAGCTTTCGGCCTAGCTCTACGCCTTCTTGCGTCAATGGATTATCCTCCGGTAAATTCAGAGGTGGCATCTCCTCTGATACCCGAATTAATCGATCATCAGAGTCATCCCCTTTCCCATCATCAATGACGATCGGACCAGGGTCAGGACCACAGGCACTCCATATCAACGCCGTAGACGCTAAGAAGATCAGCTGACCAATTCGCTTTGCGAACTTCACTGACGATAGCATATATGACTGATTATCAGTGTACTATAAGCTTCTTGTAGACAGAAGCTCCTGCCGTTTGAATGTCCAGCATGTAGATACCCGGAGCAAGGTCTCCTACATTCAAACTATGCTCTAATCCTCCCGAACGAATGTCGAAATCTCTCACGAGTTGATTAGACATATTATATACCTTCACTCCCATTACTCTACTTCTCATATCAGAATAGATCTGAACTGTAGAATTAGTCGGGTTTGGATACATCTGAATGCTTGACTCTAAGGTAACTACCTGAGTACGAGAAGGATCTAGCGGATAATTGAAATCCACTTTTACTTGATCAGTCTTGAATTTTGAGGCAGCAACTCCACCGAGGATGTCATTTGCATCGTAGATGAATGAATGCTGAACACCACGAGAGTAGTGCGCGGAACCTTCGTAGTACACATTCGCATGTACAACTATCTTGTCATTATCTTCATCCAACTCTACATTACCATCCTTAATGAATTCTTCTCTGGAATCAATTGCGCGGATGACGGTTTCATCTTCCATTACACCATTATCGCCGAGGTAAGCCATCTTCATAACTCTTTGATTATCTGACTCATCGACATATAGTGCGATAAATTTCTGACGCTTCATGTCGTATTCAAGATCAACAATGAAATGTTCAACCGCAGTACTGCTCACCAATGAAATGCTCTCCACATCAATGCGATATAGACGGTACGTATTGGTTACATCCAAAGCACAGAATGCTATTTGATCGAATTCTGGAATGTATACCGGACTACCGATCGCCACATTTGACATCTCCTTGGTTCCGTTCAAAGCCATTACTCTACCCATGAATGGAGCACGAACCGATGCAACGCTGATCGAATTCAACTTCACTTTCCCTTGCAACTTGCCTGTTTGCATGTTGAACACAGCAAATGAGTTGTCATCGTCGTTATTATTATAACCATTGAAGCCTCTTTCAGATGAAAGAACGCCCAATCTGTTGCCTTTTGGAATGTGAACAGCCATCATTGTGCTGTTCATTGGAGTATTCTTAATGACCTTGCCGCTATTGGCATCTGCTACAATGATCCGTTGAGCGGTATTGAAGTTATTGTTGCCGTTCTCAAAGGAGGTCAAGAACATAACCTTCTCATTTTCAACGTCGTGATAGAAACTGTTTGGGACATATCTGAATCCTGCATCTAGCTTGACCTGAGCTTCCGTCACAGGTATATTTTGAGTGGGATAGAAGCTGGTGATGTTCACCTGCCCCAGATTGTCCTGGCCATATTCAATGGAAAGTGCTGGAGCCTGAGCATTGGAGATCAATGATCCTCCGACTGAAATAGCCAACGCGAATGAGAAGAATTTTTTAATCATGATACTATAAGGTTGTTGGTGTAAATATACCTTCAAATACGTGCTCATCCATGCAAGAGTTGGTTCCGGTTGTAAAAAAATCGCATTAAAAATTACAATCGACTCATTTTCAATGTTTTAAGCATTTGCATCAAAATGTCAGATTTTTAAAACGGCCCCATTTGTTCAATTTTCACTCTCAAATTCACCCTCTTGCATAATTTTGAGTCCATGACGCGTAAAACATTTTTTGTGTTCACTTTTCTCTCGATCACGATTTTGGGAGAAGCTCAAGAGACCATTCGTCACTTTGATCCTTCATCGCTGACATACACCTATCCGCTCACTTATGAAAAAATGGTTTCGCGTTTTGAATTGAATGGATCCATGGAGGTTACTCAGATCGGGATCTGGTTAGATGGAAATGCAGGGTCAACATGCAAAGTTGGAATGTATGACCATGAAGGTGGAACGGCATTCCCTCAATTTGAATATCCATTGTTCACACCTATAAGAATAACCAAACCTAATTCCGGAGTGGAATACATAGTCATTGACCTGGAACGTCCAATTACGTTAAGAAATAATCAGTGCTTCGTTTATCTGCAAGAGATGAACGGCGTCAAATTGATGTCGGACATTCGTATAAGGCAAGCTACATGCACATCGTCGAGCGGCGGAGATTATTACTTCCAGTTTAACAAGAGCAGCGCCGGACAGTGGAGTGTTGGGGTGCGATATGCCTATGGTATAGAGCTAATAGTCAACGTCTTAGAGCGGAACAGACATCTATTTGAAGATGTCACTCATGCAGTCGGGATTGACACCAACCTATCGAATGCCTCTATGGCATGGGCTGATTGGAACCGGGACGGACTTCAAGATCTGCTGGTTGCAGGTCGCCTTTTTACACAAGTCATTGGTGATAGTATTTCATTTGAAAATGAAACAGCTGATTTGAATTCCGCCGGGAATGCACGTGCAAATGCGTTCATTGATCTGGATTCAGACGGTGACTTGGATATATATATAGTAGACAATGCAGGAGACTCCTATGGATACGAACAAACTGAGTCGGGTTGGGTCGAGCATGCTCTTGGAATTCCAAATGCGCAACGCATTAGTTCATTCAGTTTTGCCGACATAGATGGGAATGGTTTTCCGGACCTTTTCATCAGTCAGCTATGGGGCGCTTACCCTCAGCCGATGCCCAATTATTTCTATGTAAACAACGGCGACTTCAGCTTTACTGATCGCACTTCGGCTATTTACCCGAAACATCAGGGGACATATAATTACAGTGACGCCGTATTGTGCGACCCCAATAATCAAAACACATGGCTATCCGGAAATAACCGTAATCGACGTAGTCGAGGTAGCGAATGGGTTGACTTTGATCTGGATGGAGACCTCGATCTATACGTGACGAACTACTTCCTGGAAGAAGACGAATTCTATCGGAACGATGGTGAATTGCAATTCACTCCTATCATTTCAAGCCTTCAGATCGACAAGAACAATACGGGATCCAACCACGGAACAGGCGTGGATTGGGCCGACTACGACAACGACGGCGACCCGGACCTACTCTTACCTCAATTCGCCCACCCGGGTTTCAGCAAACAATACGATCATCGAGCCACTACTATATATAATAATACAACCGGAAGCTTTGAAGACACTTACCCGAACAACGGGATCGAATTTGAAGAGACATACGCCGGTGGAACCTGGGGTGACGTGAACAATGACGGCTTGTTGGATTTCTACATTACCGTGTTTTATGGATGTCGATATGTGAAGCTGTACCTCCAACAACCTGATCATACATTCAAACTGAGTACTCATCAATATGGTATTGCCTGGATAAATTCTGGCCAGGATGCCGTTTGGGTGGACTTTGACCGGGACGGTCGCCTCGACCTTTGTTCGGGTAAAAACGGAAGGATCAGGCTTTGGAAGAATACAGACACGGAAGTTGGAAAGTCGCTGAGTTTGAAATTGGAATCTTCAACCGGAAAATCCCTTGCCGGAACCAAGGTGTATTTAAAAACGGGAGAAATGGAGCAATCTAAAACCGTGACACTGGGACGAGGACTGAGGATGCAAGACCCATATGTGCTTCATTTTGGCACTGGTAACAGTGGCATCATTGAACAAATAAAAGTACGATGGCCGGATGGCACTGAAGAAATATCGGGGCCATTCAGAAGCAAAACCGCGGGCCATTCCGGCAAAAATCCTCCATTGATATGGAAACGCGGTGATGTACCACAAGATGCCTTGTTCTCCCAAAGTGAGCAAAACCCTATTGTTATATTGAATAATCCGGGCGCCAGTCATGAGCTGAGATTCTATATCACAACCACAGGTTCTTCTGATGTGTTCGTGTGTGATGCCGTAGGGAAGATCCTTGAACAGACAACCCTTGCGGTCGGTTCAAGCGGAGGCACCGTCGGATATACTTTACAACGGAGTCTTAACGCCGGAACCTACTGTATATATGTCACCGGTCAGGAAAACAAAGCCAGTCGGTTCGTGATCCAGGCAGACTAGAATTGACCCAGGCTACGTCTGCATTGCATTATCTGATTTATTTACTTGCTAATACTAACTTAGTTTTCTAATTTCGCCGCCCCGAAGGAGGAAAAGTTGAATTGACTGAAGAAAACAAACAAGTAGAAACAGAGGAAACATCTGTTGACCAACAAGTTGAGGCCCAGGACGCCACAACTGAGGAAACCCAAGCTTCCAATCAGGAAGAAACAGCGGAAAATTCTGAAAACGCCGCTGAAGAAACACCAGAATCCAGCTCAGAAGAAACCCCGGAAGCAACTGAAGAACCAGCTGCTGAAGAGGCTGAAGTTGAAGAAAGCGCTGAAGAGCCGGTTGCAGAAGAAAAAGCAGCTGAGTCTAAGCCTGAGACCAACGACACACCCGTTCACAATGCGGACGATTTCGACTGGACGATGGACAAAGAAGGTTTCTCAACCTATGACACGAAGGACAAAGCTGAATTACTGGAGCTTTACAACAATGCCGAAAACTTCAAAAAAGTTGAAGAAGGAACAGTTGTAAAAGGAAAAGTAGTCAGCATGACCGAGAAAGATGTCGTAATCGACATCGGATTCAAATCAGACGGATTGATCAAC
>VMDK01000079.1 GCA_008080835.1 Sphingobacteriia bacterium
TGATGGGGCCCTTGGTAGGAATGGGATACTCAGTGGGAACGTTCGACCGGGATCTTCTGATCAAGTCGCTTAAGAATTTGGTTAATGCTCTGATCATAGCCATCACGGCTTCTTACTTATTCTTTCAGATCGCTCCAACGAGTCACGATCAGAGTGAATTACTCTCACGGACCAGTCCAAGTCTGCTTGATCTCCTGGTGGCATTATTCGGCGGATTTGCAGGGATACTCGCTGTTTCTCGTAAGATAAAGACCAATGTGATCCCCGGAGTTGCAATAGCCACAGCACTGATGCCTCCGTTGTGCACGGCTGGTTATGCACTTGCCAGTGCCAATTTCGACTACTTCCTTGGAGCATTTTACCTCTTTGCGATCAATTCTGTCATGATCACATTGTCTGCACTGATTGTGGTATGGTATCTGCGCTTCCCGAAGATGACCTATGTGAATCAGAAGATCCAAAAGCGGGTCCGATGGCTGATCATTGTCTTTGTGCTTGGAGTTAGCGTACCTAGCATCTATGCGTACAGGACGGTTCTAAAGGAAACGATCTTCCTGAACCGTGCGAATACTTTCATTAAAGAAGTGATCAACGATGAGGAGCACAAGGTTTTTGATCCGGAGATCATACTCGGAGAGAATGGTGGATATATGCGACTCTTTGTGTACGGTGAACCTTATACCGACCAGCAGATCGACTCGATCAAAGGAGTTTTAGCCAAGTATCATTTGAGTGGAGCGGCGTTGGTTCTGGAGAACATGGGTTCACTGGAGGAGAGCCGTTCCATGCTGAGGAATGCAGAGTTGGAAGTGACTCAAAAGGTTCAGATGTTGGAAGACGTGCAGTTCGAATTGCTCAAACGCACCGAAGAACTCAACGAACTACGCTCGCTTCAGGATGCCCAAATGAAATATCTTATCGATCAGGGACAGCTCACGAAGGAGGCAAAAGCGATCAGCGAACGGGTAGGGGAAGTGAGTTACAATCTTCAGCTGACCTCGTCGGATTCTATCTCCGGCATTCCGACTTTCCTGATCATGTGGGAAGAATTACCTCCCAGAAGGGAGCATGCTGCGGAGTTTGAAAGACTACGCAATTGGATCATATCCAAGTATGAAACTCGCTTTGATTCTTTAAATGTATACGAAGTCGATCGAGCTGTTTCAGTGTCGATCAAACGTTAAATCGGAAGTGCATAAGGTCTCCGTCCTTGACGACGTATTCCTTTCCTTCGATTCGCAATTTGCCCGCATCACGACAAGCAGATTCTGATCCAAGCGCTACGAAATCGTCGTATGCGATCACTTCAGCACGGATGAAACCTTTCTCGAAATCAGTGTGTATGACTCCGGCAGCTTGAGGTGCTTTTGTCCCGGCTGTGATAGTCCAGGCACGTACCTCCTTCTCACCGGCAGTGAAATAGGTAATGTAGTTCAACAGGTGGTAAGCCGCTTTGATCAATCGGCCAACACCACTCTCAGTAAGTCCCATTTCTTCGAGGAACATGATCTGGTCATCGCGATCCATGGTTGCGATCTCAGATTCTATCGCTGCACTGATGTAGAGGACTTCGGCATTTTCGCCCAATGAAGCTTCAAACGCCTTAGTGTGCTCATTCCCGGATACTACGCTGCCCTCATCCACATTACACACGTAGAGTATGGGTTTGATTGTGAGCAGATCTAATGCGTTGATCAATTCTGCCTCATCATCTTCCAGCTTCATGCTCCGTACGGAATTTCCTTCGCTGAGGTGTTCTACGACACCCTCCAGCGCATCAACGATCTTCTTCGCAGCTTTATCGCCGGTTTGAGCTGCCTTTTTGTGCTTTTGCAGAGCTTTCTCGACCGTTTCAAGATCCTTCAATTGAAGCTCCGTGTCGATGATCTCTTTATCACGAACCGGATTGACCGATCCATCTACGTGTACGACGTTAGGGTCATCAAAGCAGCGTACAACGTGTATGATCGCCGTGGTACTGCGAATATTTCCCAGGAACTGGTTTCCAAGACCTTCACCCTTACTGGCGCCTTTGACCAACCCTGCTATATCAACGATCTCAATAGTGGTCGGGATCACCTTTTGAGGATTGACCAGTTCTTCCAGTTTGAATAACCGAGAATCCGGAACGGTGATCGTTCCCACATTCGGCTCAATGGTACAGAAAGGAAAGTTCGCACTTTGAGCCTGTGCGTTGCTCAAACAGTTGAAGAGAGTAGACTTTCCAACATTAGGAAGTCCGACGATGCCGCATTGTAATGCCATAGCTCAGAATTGGGGTGCAAGTTTACAGAGATTCGGTCAGATTGTAAGCCTTTTCTTCGAGGCAGAAGAAGTCCTAAGGGATGTTCAGGTATTTGTGACTTTGCACGCTTACCATCCATCGCGGATGTGACTTCACGAATTCAGAGATCGGCTGTGCCATTCGATCGCGACGACTCCACTCAGGCTGTATATACAACTTGCAGTCCGACGAAACTTCGGATTCAAAGGACAGGGCAAAATCCAGGTCTGATTTATTGAATCCGATCACTTTTAGCTCGTGTGCCTTCTTCAATTCACTCTGGAGAGGAGCTTTGAATTTTTTTGGAGATACACATATCCAATCGAAGTCTCCTTTGATCTCATACGCAGCGGAGGTCTCAAGATGCACATTTTTACCTCGTTCGTGAAGAGCATTACACAGCTCAGTGAGATCATACATGCATGGTTCACCTCCAGTGATAACTACTGTTTCGGCAGGATGTTCCTCTGTTCTGGATGCGATCTCGTGGGCGGAGACGCTCGGATAGCCTTCAGAGGGCCAACTTTCTTTCACATCGCACCAAACGCAACCTACATCGCATCCCGCTGTGCGAATGAAATAGGCGGCTTTACCCGAATGAAATCCTTCACCTTGAACAGTGTAAAAGGACTCCATGAGCGGATATTTCGTTTCAGCTGGCAAATTTGGATTTGTAAGCTTTGAGCGTATTCTGCATCAGACCGATGATGGTCATTGGTCCAACACCGCCCGGTACAGGAGTGATCCAGGACGCTTTTTCACTCACACCGGAATATTCAACATCTCCTTTGAGAACATAGCCTTTTTCGTTGTCGGCATCCACTCGGGTGATACCTACATCGATCACCACCGCACCCGGCTTGATCATGTCAGCCGTCACAAATTCCGGACGTCCAAGAGCCACAATAACAATGTCTGCCATCAAAGTGAATGACTTCAAGTCGGCAGTGCGACTGTGACATAGAGTGACCGTGCAATTTCCAGGATTATCATTTCTAGACATTAGAATGCTCATCGGTCTTCCGACGATATTACTCCTTCCAACGACCACACAATGCTTGCCGGAGGTTTCGATATTGTTACGTTCGAGCAACTGGATGATACCATATGGAGTGGCACTGATGAAAGTATCTTCTCCTTTGGTCAGCTTTCCGATATTGATATCATGGAACCCATCCACGTCTTTAGAAGGGTCAATGGCATGTGTCACCTTGGACTCAGAAATATGCCCTGGAAGAGGAAGTTGAACGATCAGTCCATCGATTCCGTCATCTTCATTAATACTTGCGATCTCCGCCAAAAGTTCATCTTCTGTAATAGACGCATCGAATCGCTTGATTGTGGAGGCAAAACCAACGCGGCTACAGGCATTCTCTTTGTTCTTGACATATGTGCGACTGGCTCCGTCTTCTCCAACCAGAATCGCCACAAGATGAGGTGGGCGATTACCACCTGCGGTGAGATTTGCTACTTCTTCGGCGATTTCGGCTTTGATGGTTTGGGACAGTGCTTTTCCGTTCAGATCCATGGTATTTTCTATAAACTGACCGCAATATTAGCGATACGACAGTATTTATCGAAGGGCATTCCCTCGAATTGATTTTTTTTGTTGTCGCAATGCGCATCTCCCAAATATTTCTGTACCTCTTGTTGGTAATTATGTCAGTGCTAACATCCTGCGCAGATGACGATGGAAGTGACATTCCGATTGACAGAGGAGAGGATTTCTACCCGATCAGCGATGGGAGAGAGGCGACCTATCAAGTAGATTCCGTGGTCTTCAACAGCTTCCTGGAGACTATCGATACATTCCAATACTTTGTCCAATATAGAACTGCTGGTCCGGTGGCTGACCGCACGACTCCAACCAATCTCGTCATCAAATCGCTTCGAAGCGATACCGCTCACTCCTGGGAGTTTCACAGCAAGCAAGAAGTATCCAAAAGCGAAGATGACATCATCGAGAATATTGCCAATTCAAAAGTGATCAAGCTGAGCTTCCCAATATTGGATATGGACGCATGGGATGCAAATATTTACAATGCGGAAGAAGAGCAGATCTTTAGCTACAACGGTGTAGACAAGCAGTTCAGTGGGAAGTACATCAGCTTTGACAGCACAGTGTTGATAGACCAAGGCTCTCGGAACAACGAGTTGGAAGAGATCTATGGGAGAGAAGTGTACGCAAGAGGAATTAGATTACTATACCGAATACATGTAGACAAACGTTCAGATCAAATAGGGCAGGAGATCCCTGATGGATACGAATGTCAGTATCATTTGTTAGAGACAAACCCCTAGATCAATTGAATTCACAAAACCTTTACTTTGCCAACTTTATGAACAAGACCCTTCTTCTCGCGCTGATCATCTTTCTCAAGATCCAACCCACCAAGGCGCAAGATTTCAAGGAGGATCACGACCATCACTTTCTCGTTCTGTTCGCCGATAAAGGCCTTCGTTACGTGGGTATGGATTCGCTGCCAAATCACTTCACGAAAGAAGCATTGGAGCGGAGGGAGCGATTCGATATACCATTGGATTCATTTGATCTTCCGGTCACCAAGGCTTATCTGTCAAATATATCTGTTGAAGGAGTTGATGTTCGCTATCCAACCCGATGGCTGAATGGTGCCGTGGTCACGGTAAAAGACCCCGAAATTGCCAGAAAACTGAAAGTCAAGTTCTTTGTTCGAAAGGTAGTTTACATCGGTTCCACCAAAGAGAAGGAAAAGAAGAACAAGTCGTCTGAACTCAAATCCGACAAAGAGCTTAAGGCTTACAGCCCTGCAGGGTTCACAGAGATCGACTATGGTGCCACTGAGATGCAGATCAAAATGCTCAAGGTGGATCGATGGCACAAGTTCGGTCAGCTCGGAACCGGTGTGAGGATTGCCGTATTCGATGCAGGTTTTTACAAGTACGACCGCCTTCCTGCACTCAAACATTTATCCGAGGAATCGAGGATCCTTGGCACTTACGACATAGTCAAATTCGATGGCACAGTGGCGGAGGATGATGCTCACGGCATGCACGTTTTAGGCTGTATTGCCGGCTTTGAGCCGGGCACCTATGTAGGAACCGCGCCGGCATCGGATTATTATTTATTCCGCACGGAGGATTCACACTCCGAAACATTGCTTGAAGAACTTAACTGGATCCGAGCTGCTGAAATGGCGGACAGTCTTG
>VMDK01000141.1 GCA_008080835.1 Sphingobacteriia bacterium
CTGATAGCAACAAATACTATCTGACATTGAGAATTGAGAACAGGATCGGGAATGACAGTTTCGTACAGGATCGACTCAATATGTTGCAGGACTCCCTGCTTTCGGATCAAAGCCCTGTGATCGGATCCGACTATATCAGTACGAAGTACAAGCTGAGTTTCAATCGACGCTATAACAAGGACGCGTGGTATTTTGGGTTTTCTCTCGGTTTTCTCGATCTGATCATGGACCGAAATGTGAGCTTGAGCGAGGAAGTTACCGGTACATTTAACGACCGTATCGGATTCTTCCTGGTCGATGGTCATACCGGTTTCCGAAAAGGACAAAAGGAGCGATTGAACATCTGGATGAATTCTACCGAACAGTTACCGACGATCAATCAATTGAATCCGGTTGCCGTGGTATCAAATCCACTGAATATTTCCACAGGAAATCTAAGCTTAGCACCTTTCGTTCGATACAACGGAGGAATGAGTTATATGAAGCGGAACCCAGCCAAGCACAACACCTTCTATGCATGGATGAACGCAGGTTTCAACGACAACGGGATCATCACTACGGAAACTCGTGACACCAACAACTTCAGTCGCACATTCCTCAACAATGACAACAATGCCACCTGGGCCGCCGGGGATATTTCATACAGCTTCCCGATCGAAAAGCTAGGGATGGATCTGGAGTTCAGCGTTGGGTATAACAACTGTAAATATTACAACGTGCTGAACGGTGTGCGTTATGAAAATATCCAAAACTCCTTTGATGGAGGATTTGATGTCGAATTCATCTTCGGCCCGGTGGAATGGGATATCGGATACTGGCCGGAGTATAACATTCAGGAATCAGACCTCTTCGGCTCAACCCTCAGTTACTGGAGACATGACATCTCTTCGGAAATTTTCGTCGAGCTGGGTGATCGCATAGAACTCAGCGCAGAGCTGGACGCTTTCTTGTTCAACGGAAATCAATTCGGATCACAGCAAGTCGTTCCGATCTTGAATGCCGGTATTCAGTGGAGTCTTGATTCTCTTGAAAAATGGCAATTGTCGTTGGTTGGATATGACATGCTGAACAAAGCCCGAAGTATCGATCGTTACTTCTTCTCGAACGGCTACTCCGAAACGCGTCAAAACACCTTGACCCGTTATTTCATGTTCAACGTATCATACAGCATTCGCAAAGGAAAGAATGCCGGAACCAGAAGATCGGGAATGATCGACAAAAGGTGATCCCTTTTCCCGGAGAAACAAAAAAGCCGACTCATCGAGAGCCGGCTTTTTTTAAACTTGGTATAGAGGTCTACTTGACTTCTTCGAAGTCTACGTCTTCCACATTCTCCGAGTCGCTTGAATCTCCGGATGCATCTGCATTGGCTCCTGCATCAGCTCCGGCAGCACCATCGGCTTGCTGAGCATTGTACAGGTCTTGCGATGCTGATTCCCAGGCTTTATTCAGCGCTTCAGAATGTGTATCGATCGCGTCGAGGTCCTTGGCTTCGTGTGCCTTTTTCAAGGCTTCCTTCGCCTCTTCGATCGCAGTTCTCTTATCTTCAGGGATCTTGTCACCGTACTCTTTCAACTGTTTTTCAGTTGAGAATACCAGTGTATCCGCTTGATTGAGCTTTTCGGTCTCTTCTTTGACCTTCTTGTCGGCTTCCGCATTTGCTTCTGCCTCCTGTTTCATTCTTTCGATCTCCTCATCGGTCAAACCGCTGGAAGCCTCGATTCGAATGCTTTGCTCCTTACCTGTTCCCTTGTCCTTCGCACTCACGTTCAGGATACCATTGGCATCGATATCGAAGGTCACCTCGATCTGAGGCACTCCGCGCGGTGCAGGAGGAATATTGTCGAGGTGGAACTTCCCGATGGTCTTGTTGTCACGAGCCATTGGACGCTCACCTTGCAACACATGGATCTCAACGCTTGGCTGGTTATCAGCTGCGGTGGAGAATGTTTCCGACTTCTTCGTAGGAATGGTCGTATTGCTTTCGATCAATTTCGTCATCACACCTCCAAGGGTTTCAATACCCAGGGAAAGTGGTGTTACGTCGAGAAGAAGTACATCCTTCACTTCACCGGTAAGGACACCACCCTGGATCGCAGCACCAATGGCTACAACTTCATCCGGGTTCACTCCTTTGCTCGGTTTCTTGCCGAAGAATTTCTCTACTTCTTCCTGAATTCGTGGGATACGTGTTGAACCTCCCACCAGGATCACTTCGTCGATCTCGGAAGCCGAGAGGCCGGCATCTTTCATGGCCATTTTACATGGCTCCAACGTGCGCTTGATCAGATCGTCAGCAAGTTGCTCGAATTTGGCACGAGACAATTTGCGTACAAGGTGCTTAGGCACACCATCTACAGGCATGATGTATGGCAGGTTGATCTCAGTCTCGCTTCCGCTCGACAATTCGATCTTAGCTTTTTCAGCTGCCTCTTTCAAACGCTGAAGTGCCATTGGGTCTTTGCGAAGATCAATGTTCTCATCGCTCAGGAATTCTTCTGCCAACCAGTTGATGATCACCATGTCGAAGTCATCACCACCGAGGTGAGTATCACCGTTCGTAGATTTCACTTCAAACACACCATCACCCAGTTCGAGGATCGAGATATCGAAAGTTCCTCCACCGAGGTCATAAACCGCGATGGTCATATCCTTATCGCGCTTGTCGAGTCCGTAGGCCAATGCAGCTGCAGTTGGCTCGTTCACGATACGCTCCACTTTCAAACCGGAGATCTCTCCAGCTTCTTTGGTGGCTTGACGCTGTGCATCATTAAAGTAAGCAGGTACTGTGATCACAGCTCTGCTCACTTCTGTACCCAGATAGTCCTCAGCCGTTTTCTTCATTTTCTGAAGAATGATCGCTGAGATCTCCTGAGGTGTGTATTTGCGGTCACCGATCACGATACGCGGAGTATCATTGTCTCCTTTCACAACCTTATAAGATACGTGAGATGCTTCCGTATTCATGGCGCTGTAGCTTGTTCCCATGAAACGCTTCACAGACATGACCGTATTTTCAGGGTTAGTGATCGCCTGACGCTTTGCAGGATCTCCAACCTTGCGTTCCCCA
Source organism: Sphingobacteriia bacterium (assembly GCA_008080835.1). Taxonomy (GTDB): domain Bacteria; phylum Bacteroidota; class Bacteroidia; order NS11-12g; family UBA9320; genus VMDK01. The sequence goes on from VMDK01000141.1 coordinate 3,071, forward strand.
TTACCATTGTCAAGAAATCCAACGATAGATGGAGTGGTTCTTCGGCCTTCACTGTTCGGAATCACAACCGGCTCGTTACCTTCCATTACGGCAACGCATGAGTTGGTGGTTCCGAGGTCAATTCCTATTACTTTACTCATAATTAAATGTTTCTCCTTTACTCCCCTTATTACAATTGGAGTGCCATGGGGTCAAAGCTGACAATCAGGTAGACCATTCGTTACAGGCAAAAGAGGCAAGCAAACACAAGTGCCTGTTTTTCATATAATTACGAATTTTATTAGCAAAAAAGTCCCATACGGACTTTATGACAGTTCGTCACTAATTGGTGACAAAATTCAAGTGTTTGGTATACTGTGAACCCGCCAGAGTGAATCTCATTTCGGGTCGGATATAGATGTCGTCATACCAATTCACATACCTCCCTGCAAAGACTCCCAGACCATTTTCGATATTGGTGAATTCAGGTTTCTTTTGGACGATCCCGATCGAAGGTTTGTTCACGTTGATATAAGTATACAGATCTTCAGTGGCACCATAATATATGAAAGCCATATCCAACGGACGTCTGAGAACGGTCGTGTCTTCTTCGATACTGGCACCAACTATCTGATAGAACACCGCTCCGTCGACGATCACACTCTTCTCCACATAACCGGTCAGGCGCTTCGTTTCTTTATCCGTGAACACCACCCAATCCACTGAGTCGATGTGCTTGTCAAATGTGTCGCTCTTCGGGAACTCCTCATATCGAAATCGCACCACCAGATCATAGGATCGAACGTATATCCCTTCGATATAGGTGATCGCGATATTGCTGTTCTCGCCGTCAGATATGTTGATGGACTTCCGTGTTCTTCTGATAGGTGTTTTGGCTTCCGCAAATCCCGGGGACAAGGTCTCACTGCGATAGATCTTTCCGGATTCTTCGTTCAGGATCAGCAATTCGTATCGCACCGTTTGACGGAAATCAGAAGCTAAGAAATCATAGTCGGACCGATAAAGAATATTCGGAGTTGTAGCGAATAAGCCATCATCTTTCGGCAGCCCTATCGTGTCGCCAAGTACTTTCTCAAATTGGATCGTGTTGCGTTCAACTCCATCTATATACTCGGTCAGAGACACCGAAAGTTGATCGAAATTGATCGAATCGGCTACTTTGGCGAAGCTACGAGCATCCCCTTCTTCGTTCAGATACACGCGATTGACGCGAATGTAATTGTACTGAGCAGCGGGATCGATCAAGCCATACACCACAGGTATCTCCTTCCACTCCGCAGTTACATCGATTTCATTGTCACATGAAGCTGCGAACAAGCTCAAGACGATGAGGAGCAATATATTCCTTGTATGGATCATTGATAAGAGAGCGCGAATTACTTCAATTCACAGGACATTCTCGACAAAAATGGAAGAATTAGGCCTTCCGAATCCCTTGTTGAGGTCATATTTTAACAACGGTCCAATCGGCTTTACACATATTCGGTGAAGCCAAAATGCATTGAAGTCGTTTCGGTGCTCCTATCTTTGTCTCGATCAAAGGAAAGGAACAGGATGAGTACCCATAAGGAGTTCAAGAAAGTCACCACACATACTTTGGGTGAAATGAAAATGCGTGGTGAGAAGATCAGCATGCTAACGGCCTACGATTATTCCATGGCCAAGATCATCGATGCTGCGAACATAGATGTGATCCTTGTGGGAGACAGCGCATCCAATGTGATGGCAGGACATATTAGCACCCTTCCTATCACGCTCGATCAAATGATCTACCACGCTCAATCTGTGGTGCGCGCTGTTGACAGGGCTCTCGTGGTCGTGGATCTTCCTTTCGGAAGTTATCAGGGGAATTCCAAAGAAGCATTGAATAGC
>VMDK01000131.1 GCA_008080835.1 Sphingobacteriia bacterium
AGGACGGTATCAGTAAGCTGTGGCCTGATGTGGACGTACGAATTGAAAGTGTGCTCAAAAAGAACTGCGAGACAGAAGTGGCTCGATCACAGCACTGATACTCAGACTAATTCACTTCCTAGACCTTCCCTTACGATGACCGGCTCACTTCCCGTGCAGTCGATGACTGTACTAGCTATGTTGTTCCCCGGACCTGCATCAATGATGTAGTCCACCTTGTGCTTCCATTCTTCATAGATCTCATCGGGATCAGTAAGGTATTCGATAACCTCATCTTCGGCGTGAATGGAACTGGAGACCAACGGGTTCCCTAATTCTTCGATAATGGCTTTTACAACGTTGTGATCAGGAACACGTATCCCAACGGTGCGTTTATTTGAGCGGAAGATCTTGGGGATATAACTGGTTGCCTCCAAAATGAAGGTGAACGGTCCCGGGAGCAATCTTTTCATGACCTTAAAGACCGGATTGCTGATGTGGCGGGTGTACACCGACAGATCACTCAGATCCTGACAAATCAACGAGAGGTTGGCACGATGTGGTTTCTTACCAAGTAGTTTACAGATCTTGGCGATCCCATTGCGGTTGTGAAGGTCACAAGCAAGGGCGTAAATAGAATCCGTGGGTAATATCAGGACCTCACCCGCTTTGATCAGGCGAACGATCTCCTGCACCTGGCGCCGGTCCGGGTTGTCTTTGCGGATTATGATTCGTTCGGCGGCCAATTTTGTTGATTGGTTGTTGGGTTCATAGGTGATTGGGACTATGGGTGTTACGAGTCGCTGAGACCCGACACCTGAGACCCGATACCCGAGACATAGATATTATTTAAGGACTTTGCTGACAAGATCAGCAGCTTCCTGAAGAAGGATGGCGGAGTGCACTTCCAATCCGCTTTCGTCGATGATCTTCTTAGCTTCTTCCGCGTTAGTTCCCTGAAGACGAACGATGATCGGTACAGGTATTTCTCCAATGTTCTTATATGCATCCACAACGCCTTGCGCTACTCGATCACAACGAACGATCCCTCCGAAAATATTGATCAGGATGGCTTCAACCTTAGGATCCTTGAGGATAATTCGGAATCCAGCCTCTACTGTTTCCGCATTGGCTGTTCCTCCTACGTCGAGGAAGTTTGCAGGCTCTCCACCGCTCAATTTGATGATGTCCATGGTGGCCATTGCCAATCCTGCACCATTCACCATACAGCCGACGTTCCCGTCGAGATTGATATAGTTCAGGTTAAATTCTTTGGCTTCAACCTCCATTGGATCCTCTTCGCTGAGATCGCGCAGATCTCCGAAATCCTTGTGACGGTACAATGCGTTTTCGTCAAGGTTCACTTTGGAGTCAACAGCAATGATCTTGTCATCGGAAGTCTTCAAAACCGGGTTTATCTCGAACATTGATGAGTCGGTTTCGTCATATGCTCGGTATAATGCGTTCACGAAGCGAACCATTTCCTTGAAGGCTTTGCCTGATAGCCCGAGGTTGAAGGAGATCTTTCTCGCCTGGAATGGAAGCAATCCCGTGGCAGGATCTACCCATTCTTTGTGGATCTTCTCCGGGTTTGATTCTGCTACTTCCTCGATATCCATTCCACCTTCGGTGGTGTAGATGATCACATTCTTGCCCAACTGACGATCCAGCAAAACGCTCATGTAATACTCCTTTGGCTCATTTTCACCAGGGTAGTAAACGTCTTCCGCGAGAAGCACTTTGTTCACTTTTTTTCCTTCAGGTCCGGTTTGAGGAGTAACCAGTTGCATTCCCAGAATGTCGTTTACGCGTTCCTGAACTTCGGCGTCGTTCTTGGCGAGTTTTACCCCACCTCCTTTTCCTCGTCCACCTGCATGGATCTGTGCTTTGACCACAACCCAATCCGTACCCGTATCCGCTTTCAATTGCGCTGCTGCTTCAGCTGCTTTCGACGCGTCATCGATCACTACTCCGTTCTGGATCGCTACACCATATCCCTTCAGGATATTCTTCGCTTGATATTCGTGAATGTTCATCAGTTAGAATTTGCGGCAAAAATAGGTATTGAGCCTCGAAATGAACAGCAAACTGCGGTCGGATTGGCGCCCTATGAATGGATTGTTGAAAAAACATTCGGCTACTTCAAAAAATGCCGAATCTACTTCTGAGTGGTCCTGTATAAATAGAATCCTACAGCAAGGAACACGGCATTCGGGATCCACACTGCAAGGGCGGGATTCATCACTCCACTAGAGCCATACGACGTAAAAAATTGGATCACGAACAGATATGCAAAACTGATGAAGATCCCTTTGGCCAAATGCCAGCCTATACCACCTCGAGATTTGATACTCGAGACCGTTACACCTATGAACGTGAGTATGATGAGGGAAAATGGACTGGCGTAACGCCTCTCCCTCTCTGTTTGGTAAAAGAACAGATTTGGAATACCCTTCATTCTGCCCAGGGCAATATACTCCTTGAGTTCGGTCATATTGAATGATTGGACGTCCTCATCGCGCCGGAAGAAATCCTCCGGATCAAAAGGGATCATAGTGTCCATTTCCTGCCCTCTGATCAGGCTCTCATTTCCCGCTGCGTCGAACGTCCTCACTCGATAGTTGACGATCATCCAGCTATTGGTCTCCTCGTTCCATTTGAGTTTATCGGCCTCCAATCGCGATAGTAGCTTGTCACCTTCGATATGATCCAGCTTCAGCTTGTATCCGAAGCTGTCCATATAGTTGTAGTTCTTCAACGTCATGATCACACCGGGTACGATCTGTCGCTTGATATTACGCTTGAAATTGGTGGTAAGGTCACGCGTGTATTTGTTCTCGAATTCCACGCGGATCTTATCTGCTCGGGGAATGATCCACGCATTGAGCAAATACGACATGAACGCTATGAATACCGCTGTGATCAGATATGGTCGAAGAATCCTCATATAGGAAACTCCACCGGCGAGTATCGCAACGAACTCACTTTTAGCGGCCATCTTCGAAGTGAAGAATATGACCGAAATGAACACGAATATTGGGCTGAACAGATTCAGCAGAAAAGGGATGAAGTTGAAGTAGTAATTGAAGATGATCTCATCCAGAGGTGCTTTCTTCCCTACGAATTCATCGATCTTTTCACTCACATCGAACACGATGATGATCACCGTGAACAAGCCCAGGGTCATGATAAAGCTTCCCAGGAACTTCTTGATGATGTATCGATCGATCAGCGTGAGCACAACGGTGTGGGTTCTGTACTTAATCCAGTTTACCTTCCACGTTCTTGACAGAGAGCGTGTAGATCTTTGCAAGATTACTGCATTCTTCGATCAAGGAAGTGATGATGGCTTCGTCGAGCCATTTCTCTGCACGAATACGCTCCAACCAAAAACTACAACCATTCACATGGTCGACGGACTTGTTGAGACGCTCTCCAAAATAGCGAACTACCTGTGGCTGCGAAAGACTTTTGCCCAAAACACCAAGATCGGATGCACGACGGATCAATTCCATACGTATGAGCTCCGATAATTGATCACCGGGCGGGATCAATCTCGCTACTTTCATGCACGCATCAACCAGCGTATCTGTTCGTGATTTTATCTCCTGTGGATTCATAATTCTCCATTTTATAGTCTTGTCCGCACCTTTTTGACCATCATATTCTTCCATTCGGCAAAGTCACCGGCCACGATATGTTCCCGGGCCTGACGTACCAGCCAAAGGTAGAACTTCAAATTCTGTCGACTTGCGATCATTCCGGCAAGATATTCTTTCGCCACAAGCAAATGTCGGAGATAGGCCTTGCTGTAGTTAGGGGTGACCTCGGAGTCCAGTGGACTAAAGTCCCTTTCCCACTTGGCATTCTTGATATTGATGATCCCCTCTGAGGTAAAGATCTGTCCATTGCGAGCATTGCGCGTAGGCATCACACAATCGAACATATCAACTCCAAGTGCAATGCATTCCAGTATATTCTCCGGTGTACCAACTCCCATTAGGTAACGAGGCTTATCCTTCGGCAAGATGGAGTTGACCAATTCCGTCATAGCATACATATCCTCATGTGGTTCCCCCACACTAAGGCCACCTATTGCGCAACCATCCTGATCGCTACCGGCAATATATTCAGCACTTTGCTTTCGCAATTCCGGATAGACCGAACCTTGTACAATGGGGAAGAACGCTTGTTCGTAGCCATATTTAGGATCGCTTTTACCTAAGTGATCAATGCATCGATCCAACCAACGGTGGGTCATATGCATGGAATCGGTCGCATATTTGAGATCACACGGATAAGGTGTACATTCATCGAAGGCCATGATAATGTCGGCACCTATCTGTCGTTGGAAATCCATTACTGACTCAGGGCTGAACAGATGTTTGGAACCATCGATATGACTTCGGAACATCACTCCTTCCTCAGTGATCTTGCGCTGATCGGAAATGGAATAAACCTGATAACCACCGCTGTCGGTAAGGATGTTTCGATCCCAATTCATGAACTGATGAAGTCCACCAACTTCTTCTAAAAGCTCACAACCCGGTCTCAGATAAAGATGATAAGTATTTCCAAGAATTAGCGGAGCATGGAGGGCATCTT
>VMDK01000058.1 GCA_008080835.1 Sphingobacteriia bacterium
CTTCATTGATGTGATGAAAGACTCTAAAACAATCCGAGAGAAGACGAAAAAGGAACTTATAGGAAATAAAAACACCTATTCCATCAGAAGTGTCAACAATAGAATCAAACGACTTCAAAAGGAGTTAAATGGTTTGAATGCCAGAAGGTTGGAGTTCGATAAGAAGTTATACATCAATGACATCCCCAAGAAGAACTACCAAGTTCTTTCGGATTCTCTAACTGAAAAGGAGACGACAATAGAATCTCAAATTAATGTTGAGGAACTCAAAATCAAACAACTCAGAAGTGATGAACAATGGATTGATTGGTTGGATATTCACTTTAACCGATGGGAAGAAATACGAAACCTAACCGAACTGAAGGATAAGAAGAAGGTACTCAGTGAGTACATCCACGAAATCATCGTGAAAGATTATGATGATTCAACAAAGGAACATCACATTGAAATTCACTTCAGAATTCCTATCATAAATGACAAAATTCAAATTGATAGGAACAAAGATGGTAGTATTTCGAGGGATAAGAAGGGTCTTCGGAAATATAAAGTATTAGAGGGAGAGGGGAGTTTGAACAACCCTCTCACCCACCAGAAATTATTCGACGGTAACTGATTTGGCAAGATTTCTCGGCTGGTCCACATTGCAATTACGCATTACAGCTATGTGGTAGGAGAGGAGTTGCAGCGGAATAGTTGCCAATAGCGGTACCAATGCATCCTCGGTGTCCGGGATCTCGATGGTGTGATCGGCAATGGACTTGATCTTTTCGTCACCTTCGGTGATGACGGCGATGACCTGACCTTTTCTTGCTTTGATCTCCTGAATATTGCTGAATACCTTTTCATAGTATCCGCGTTTGGGAGCGATAACCACCACAGGCATATTCTCATCGATCAATGCGATGGGACCGTGCTTCATTTCTGCAGCCGGATATCCTTCTGCGTGAATGTATGAGATCTCCTTCAGTTTCAAGGCGCCTTCAAGGGCAACCGGGAAGTTATAACCTCTTCCCAAGTAAAGGAAATTCTGAACGTTCATGTATTTCTCCGAGATCTCGAGGACCTTATCTGCACATGAATCCAACACTTTCTGCACTTTGCCCGGGATCTGTTCAAGTTCAGTGAACATCTCTCTAAGTCGAGCCTTTGTGATCTGACCACGGATCTCTGCGATCCCCAGGGCGAGAAGGGTCAAGACCGTTACTTGAGCGGTGAATGCCTTTGTGGACGCCACTCCGATCTCAGGACCTGCGTGCGTATGTGCCCCTGCGTGAGTGATCCTTGGAATGGATGACCCAACAACGTTACAAACTCCATAGAGTGTTGCACCGTTTTCTTTGGCCAGCTCGAGAGCAGCCAGTGTATCGGCTGTTTCCCCGGATTGTGAAATGGCTATCACCAGATCATCGGAGTTGATGATGGGATTGCGATAGCGGAATTCGCTTGCGTACTCCACTTCAACCGGCAAGCGGGCAAATTCTTCGATCAGGTACTCACCGACCAATCCGGCATGCCATGAAGTACCGCACCCTACAATGATGATGCGTTTCAGGTTGCGGATCTTGGTTTCGTATTCGCGCAAGCTTTGCATGGCGAATGTAAGGTCCTCCTGGGAGAACCGACCTCTCATGCTATCGTAGATCGATTTAGGTTGCTCGTATATCTCCTTCAGCATGAAATGATCATAGCCACCTTTTTCAATGGCGTCGAGAGTCATTTCCAGCTTGTGGATGTACGGGGTTTTCTCAATGTTCTGAATGGTCTTGATGGTCAACTGACCGTCCTTGACCATGGCGATCTCGCCTTCTTCCATGTATGTGACCTCCCGTGTATATTCCACGATCGGGGTCGCATCGCTGGCAATGTAGTATTCGCCTTCGTGCTTCCCGTGTCCGATCACCATCGGGCTGCCTTTTCGAGCGCCGATCAATAGGTCAGGATCATTCTTGGATATGATCACAATGGCATATGCTCCGACAACTTCGTTGAGCGCCAATCGGACCGCCTCGAATACATCTACCTCTTCATTTTCTCGAATGTCTTCGATGAGATGAGCAAGTACTTCTGTGTCTGTATCACTCACGAATTCGTGACCGCGTTCGAGAAGAACTTCCTTCAGAGACGCATAGTTCTCGATGATACCGTTGTGGATGATGCAGAGATCTCCGCTTTGAGAAAGGTGCGGGTGAGCGTTTATATCGTTCGGTTCGCCGTGGGTTGCCCAACGGGTATGCCCCATACCAATGGAGCCTGTGGTGTCCTTGCCTTCTGTGAGTGATACGAGATCGGAGACTTTACCTTTGGTTTTGTAAACTTTCAGACCGCCATCCAAAAGTGCAACTCCGGCACTGTCATAACCTCTGTACTCGAGTCTTTGAAGACCTTTGATCAGAAAATCATATGCCTGATCCGGACCGATATAACCTACAATTCCACACATATCTTTCTTTCTATACTAGAGACGCCCGGAGCTGGTGTAATGTTGCTTGCGCAAGGGTCGGATCAAAGTCCGAATACGCTTTTAACATTTTCCACCTGGTCGAGGTTCTCCCATGGGAATAGAACTACATTTCGCGACTCTTTATTTTTATCGTAGTCCTCAAACTCCTTGGTCACTTCTTCACACTTACGTCCCATGTGTCCATAAGCGGCCGTTTCTGAATAGATCGGGTCGCGCAATTTGAATCGTTCCTCGATGTAATATGGGCGCATATCAAACTTCTGGATCTCGCGAAGTTTTTCAGCGATCTCTCCGTCGTTCATGTTCACTTTCGCAGTACCGTAGGTGTTTACATACAATCCTACCGGTTCGGCAACACCGATCGCGTAAGCAACTTGAACCAGCACTTCATCGCATACTCCGGCTGCAACAAGATTCTTCGCGATGTGACGAGTAGCGTATGCAGCTGAGCGGTCCACCTTGCTTGGATCCTTTCCGGAGAAAGCTCCACCACCGTGAGCACCCTTACCGCCGTAAGTGTCTACGATGATCTTCCTTCCTGTGAGTCCGGTGTCACCGTGAGGTCCACCGATCACGAATGTACCTGTTGGGTTGATGTGGTATTTAATATCGTTACCGAACAATGCTCGGGTACGTTCCGGAAGACGGTTGAGCACGCGTGGCATTAAAATAGACTTCACGTCATTCGAGATCACTTCTAGCATGGCGTCGTCGGCTGCGTTTTTGTCAGCAGCACTGTTGCTGGTAGGCTTCACAAAGTCATCATGCTGTGTGCTCACAACGATGGCTTCTATACGAGCAGGCTTATTGTCGTCTCCGTATTCGATCGTCACCTGTGATTTGGAATCAGGACGCAGGTACGTCATTTCCAATCCTTCCTTACGGATCGCAGCCAATTCCTCGAGGATCATGTGCGACAATGTCAATGCAAGCGGCATGTAATTGTCGGTCTCGTTGGTTGCGTATCCGAACATCATACCTTGATCACCGGCTCCCTGACTTTCAGGATCCTGACGCTCCACACCTTGATTGATATCCGGAGATTGTTCGTGTATCGCCGACAGGATCCCGCAGGAGTTGCTGTCGAACATGTATTCACTCTTCGTGTATCCGATACGGTCGATCACTTCGCGTGCGATCTTTTGCACGTCGAGGTATGCATTCGACTTGACTTCTCCGGCAAGTACCACCTGTCCTGTGGTTACCAAAGTTTCGCAGGCAACTTTCGAGTTGCTGTCCTGCGCCAGAAAATTATCGAGTATCGCATCAGAGATCTGATCGGCTACTTTGTCGGGATGTCCTTCTGACACCGATTCGGAGGTGAAAAAGTATGACATAATTATAGTCTGATTTTAAGAGGCGCAAAGGTAGTCAAAACTCACTTTCGTTGAGTCTTAGTATTAGTCCGTGATCATGCCACTCTCCTTAATGATCTTTTTCTGCAGATCGGAAAGGTCAGATCGGTCAAATGCATTTTGGATCTGCGATTTGTATCCACTCATTTCGCTGAGATAGCTCAAGGTACTTTTGGCAGGACCTGCCAGTCGACGATTTGGACTGGAAACGGCTTCCAGCATGTTGACGATCACTTGATCATTGACCAGATCGCCCGGATGACGTTTGACGATCTCCATAGCACTGGTCCTCGTTCGGAATTCGTATAGGTTGCTGGTGTAATTGCGGATCTCTTTGACCGGATTCATGTCAAAAACGATCTCGGTGGCTTCGATGGTGGTATTCGCATTCTTCTCTTGCTCTTCAAGAGCCAATTCGAGATACATGAGCCGAACGTTGTGGTTTTGCCCGTGCACTTCTTTTGTTGCATTGAAAGCTCTTACGGCGCGTGGATGATCTTCCCGAACGATTCGTCTCAAGGCTGTTGAGATATTTCTGTAACTTTTATCGTTCAGTGAGTGCAGAAAGAGAGCAGTGTACGGCTGAATATTTTTTGCCTCCTCGAGCACTACTCGACGGATTCGTACGTCGGCGCCTTTGAGGTTGTCCTGGATCCAAACAGAATTGTCATCTTCCTTCAATAACTGGCGGATGATCTCTGCTTTGATGGCCCAATGGCTTTCCTTGGAGTATTGATCTCTGAGGGCCCCGGCTTTTTCTTCCAATT
>VMDK01000093.1 GCA_008080835.1 Sphingobacteriia bacterium
TGCCGATTCCATCAGCGTGGAGTATATCGGTTATAAGACCAGCACAGTTGCAATTGTTAAGGGGAGGGTCAATGATCTTCAGATCGCACTCTACCCAGATTCAGATATGCTCGATGAGATCGTGGTCAAACCGGGAGTAAACCCGGCCATTGCTATCATCCAAGCAGCTCACGAAAAGCGAAGGGAATACAACATTAACAAGGTAGAGTACTACGAATACGAATCGTATAACAAGATCCAGCTAGCTGTTGACAACATCACGGAGTCCTTCAAGAAGCGAAAGTTGTTCAAGGAGATCGAGTCTCTTTTCGATACCATTGGAGCTCTTTCCCCGGACAGTACGGTACCGGTCCTGCCCGTATTCGTATCAGAAACATTGAGTGATTTCTACTATCGCAAATCGCCCCGAAGGACGAGAGAGATGATCAAGGCAACGAAGGTCAAAGGAGTTGGAGTGGGTAAGGATACGTACGTGTCGCAGGTATTGGGTTCTACTTTCCAGCAATACAACTTCTACGACAACAATCTCTACATCCTCGACAAGGATTTCGTTTCGCCCATATCAGCTTTGGCTCAAGCCTATTACAACTATCAGCTGGTAGATAGCATGTATCTGGGGAAGGATCGTTGTTACCAGATCATGGTATTCCCGAAAAATAAGCAGGACCTGGTGTTCAAGGGAATGATCTGGATCACGGATTCCACCTACGCCTTGAAGCGTTTGAATCTGGAGATCACGGATCAGGCCAATATCAACTATGTTGAAAAGCTCCGCATACAGCAGGAGCTCACGGAAGTGGGTCCAGGAAATTGGATCCCGAGTAAACTAAGGGTGCTCATCGATATCTCAGAAGTCACCGACAACACATTAGGTTTCGTAGGTAGTTATTACAACTCAAACAGGAACATCATCGTCGAGAACCCCAGAGAGATTTCCTTTTACGAGGAGAAGGTTCATGTGATGGAGAATGCGGAAAATTACGACGATATATTCTGGGACAGCAGTCGACACGAGCGAGTGACCGCCTCGGATATCAAAATATACAAGTTGGTGGATTCGTTGCGCAACCAGCCCATCATCAAGAGTTGGGTGGACGCTGTGGAGATCATTGTAGAGGGATTTGTACCCGCAGATAAGATAGAATTCGGTCCTTACTACTACCTGGTAGGGTATAACAATCTGGAAGGCTTCAGAACTCGAGTCGGATTCAGAACGAGAGAGGATCTCAGCAAGGATTTTGTCTTGAAGCTACATGGGGCTTATGGGTTCAAGGATGAGCGGTTCAAATACATCGCGAGCTACGAACATATTCTATCACGGAAGAAGTGGACCAAGGTGGGCTTGTATAGTAAAAGCGATGTGGAATTGATCGGACTCACGGACAAGGATTACGGGACCAGCGCGATGTACGACGCATTTGCCTTGCTGGGCATCAACAACATCAACAGGGCTGTGGAATATAAGGTCTGGGGAGAGCATGAACTGTTCAAAGGATACACCCAACGATTGATCCTCAATAAGCGCAACATTGTCTTTGAACCTCTGGGCAATTTCAATTTTCACTACATCAAAGGATACAACGGAGATGGAACTCCGATCGTGAGTTCTAGATTTAACCTGACCACGATCGCCCTGGAGGGAAGGCTTAGTCATAAGGAATTGCTGATCATTAGAAAGCATCAACGCGTGAGTTTGGGAAATCTAAAGGCTCCCGTCGTGAAGCTTTCCTACGAAAAGGGGTTCGATGATCTGTTTCACGGAGATTTCGACTACCAAAAGGTCAATGTGCACGTATGGCAATTCAACTCGTTGGCTAACCTGGGCACATTTGAATATAATGTGCGCATCGGAAAGACCTTCGGATCAGTACCTTATCCGATCCTTGAGATCATGCGAGGAAACCAAGGGGTCTTCTCCACCAAGGCCACCTACAACCTCATGAATTTTTATGAATTTGTGGCCGATCAGTACGTCGCGCTCCATTATGAGCATCAGTTCAACGGACTGGTGATGAATCGGATCCCGCTTATGAAAAAGTGGAAGTGGCGATTGTGGCTAAGTGGAAAGGCTGTTTATGGGACATTGAGTCAAGCGAACAAGAATCTGATTCCGCTGATCGATGATGAGGGCATCCCAGTATCACCGATAGGAAGTTTTACACGGAACAAGCCTTACGTCGAACTCAGTTATGGGGTAGAGAACATATTCCGATTGGTACGGATCGACTTCATACACCGTTTGAACTATCTCGACAATGCCAATGTGAACGCATTTGGAGTAAAGGGGAATCTGGTGTTCCGATTCTGATGTTGAGAAAAGTAGAGAGACAAAGCCTTCGAATTTCTGTGTTCGAATTCTCGAATTCATATTTTTGACCATGCACTGGATCGATTGGTTGGTTCTCGGAAGTACGCTGCTCTTCATTACGGCGTACGGGGTTTGGAAAACCCGTCATAACAAGAGCACCGACGACTACCTTGCGAGCGGAAGAAGCACGCCCTGGTGGGCGATCGGGTTGAGCATCATGGCTACTCAGGCTAGTGCGATCACATTCATTTCCACTCCGGGGCTTGGGTATTCCAAAGGGCTCGGATTCGTGCAATTCTACTTTGGATTGCCGATCGCTATGATCATCATTGCGCACTACTTCGTGCCGGTCTTTCACAGGTTCAAGGTGTATACTGCGTATGAGTATTTAGAGCAACGATTCGATAAAAAAACCCGCTATCTGGCAGCATTCCTGTTTCTCGTGCAACGTGGATTAGCGGCTGGGATCACGATATATGCGCCTTCGATCATGTTGTCCAAGTTGCTGGGTTGGAATCTTTATTTCAACATCCTGGCGATAGGAATACTCGTGATCATTTATACCGTTTCAGGAGGAACCAATGCCGTAACTCAAACCCATAAACAACAGATGGCAGTGATCTTTCTGGGGATGTTCCTGGCCTTCGGATTCCTGTTGCACTACATCACACAGGACATTCCGTTTTCAAGAGCAATGGACATCGCCAGATGGACCGGGAAGTTGGATGCCATTGACCTGAACTTTGATATTGAGACCAGGTACAACATCTGGTCAGGTGTGATAGGAGGTACTTTTCTTATGTTGTCATACTTCGGGACAGATCAAAGCCAAGTTCAGCGATACCTTTCTGGTCGATCAGTTCGTGAGATCAAAACAGGACTATATTTCAATGCAGTTCTGAAGATCCCGATGCAGTTCTTCATTCTCTTCATCGGAGCAATGGTGTTCGTTTTTTACCAGCTGCATACCCCTCCGATCCATTTCGATGGTGAAGCGATAGAGCAGGTTCGAAATTCTGAAGCGTCCGGGCAGCTTGTGGAGTTAGAAGAGGAACATGCACAGCTCTATGAGCGGATCCGAAATGCTACAATGGATGAAAGCACGGAAGGTTCAACGATCGCCGCACTTCAAAAAGAGAAAGCTGTGATCTCCAAGAAGGTGGAGGCATTGGTAGAAACAAGCGGATATGTGGTCAAAGCCAAGGAGAGCGATTACGTCTTCATCACATACGTTTTGCGATACTTGCCGATCGGATTGGTCGGCCTGATAATGGCTGTGTTGTTCAGTGCCGCGATGAGTTCAACCAGTGCGGAGCTAAATGCACTTGGGAGCACGGCATTGGTGGATTTTTACAAACAGCGAAGGCCGGACGCATCCGATGCGGAGCAGCTTCGCAGGGGTAAACTGCTCACTGCATTTTATGGAGTGTTGGCAATCGCATTTGCCATCAGCGTGAACTTCCTTGAGAACCTGGTGGAAGCCGTCAATATTCTCGGTTCGCTTTTCTATGGTACCATACTCGGAGTATTTGTGGTTGGTTTTTTCCTGAAATGGATCAAGGCCACTCCGGTTTTTATTGCCGCGATTGTCGCGGAGTTGGTGGTCATCTCCTTTTTCATTTTCGACAGGCAGATCGATGCTTTACTCGGATACAAGATCGAGTATTTGTGGTATAATTTGATCGGGTGTTTGTTGGTGGTTTTGATCAGTTGGGTTTTGAATTTTAGAAAGTCTGTTTGATTCTCCTTTTTGTCTTGATACAAAAAGGAGCAAAAAGATCAGAGCATGCAATAGGCACTTCGTTTGGCCTGTCTCTCAATACCCGCCCCTCTCTCAGCCGGCCAAACCCCTCGCGCATCCGCCACTTGCATGCTCGGGCCATCGCGCATCGCCTATCCCTGCGTTACTGAAGGTATGTAGCCGCGACAGGATAATGTTTTGCAGCGGCACTGAACTGGATATCCAAGACTGAGACCTACTCAAGGTTCGATTCTGCTTCCCCCCACAGAGGACACATTGTATTTTTTAACCACTTGGTTGGCAGTGTCTTAAGAGTTCGATAATTGATCAAATTTGGTTCGATATTCCTCTTGGG
>VMDK01000138.1 GCA_008080835.1 Sphingobacteriia bacterium
TGCAAACGATCTGCTTTCCGGTAAAAGGGATCGGTCAACCTACTGAATTGAAGCTCATGGATTCAAGAGGGAATCTTCATTCGGTGCGTGTAACACCTTGATCTACTTCTTCCGAACCAGCAATAACTTTTTGGTCTCGTAGAAATCGAGTTCTATTCTGTCGTGCAGGTCGAACATTCTCACGTTGGTCTTGGGGTAAGCATCCTGGAATTCAGCGATCTCTTCATGCAGGTCACCACCTTTTAGTGCATATAGCGCACCTTCTTTTATGAGGATCTTACGGATCCAGGACCATAGTGGTTGTAATCTGGTCACGGCGCGAGCTGTTACTATGTCGTAATGATTCTTGATCCTTTCGGCTCTTACATGCTGTGCTTCGAGGTTTTGAAGCCCGATCGCTGAACGGATCTCGTTCACAACGCGGATCTTCTTACCGATCGAATCCACCAATTTGAATTGCACGTCTGGAAACATTATGGCCAAAGGGATCCCCGGAAAACCACCTCCGGTACCAACATCAAGCACTTGTGCTCCATCGGGGAATGGACAGAACAGCGCAATGCTCAGGCTGTGTAAAATATGGCGTTCGGTGATCTGGTCTATGTCCTTCCTTGATATCACATTGATCCTGGAATTCCATTCTTCGTAGAGTCCCGGAAGCGCCTTGATTTGCTCCTTCTGCTGAGGAGATAGATCTGGGAAATACTGTTCGATCAGATCCATTTCTTCGGTTTAGAACGGACAAATGTTCGTACGAGTCCCAAATGTAGGTACAAGAGCATAGCCGCCAGATCATAGAAGATATAACCCCAGATATAAGGCTTGTAGTTGAGCCGGAACAAATTGACCGGCAGTATGATGCTTTGGAGCAGGAATCTGGAACCGAATGCGATCAACGGGATCTTCCAATCTGGATAGATCAGCATTGATGCAGCGAAAAAGGCATACATAAGGAACAAACTGAACCACCATAACATCAATACAAATCGATTTGATGACTTGTAATGCGGTGATGTAGTCAAATGCCTGCGCTTTTGCTTTTGCCATTTGCCTAGCGTTCGGTGGGCGGTGCTTACAGTTTGCCCTTCATCTGCGAATACTACTGCCACGTTATTCTTAGTCGCAGCCTCATTCACGAACAGATCGTCGTCGCCACTTGCCAGGTGCTGATGACTGGCAAAACCCTTGTAGCGGAAGAACAGCTCTTTACGATAAGCCAGGTTCCGGCCAACGCCCATATAAGGCATTCCGATCCTCGCCAAATTCGTGTAAAGAAAGGCTGTTGTGAACGTATCGAGTTGTATGGCCCAGTTCAGAGGACGTGGTCGACGTTCATATGCCCCCAATCCGAGTACGATCTCTACTTTGTCGTCGCTGAATGGAGCTGTCATCTCATTGATCCAGTTCTCACTTGATGGGGCACAATCTGCATCAGAAAGCAGCACGACCTCGTAAGAGCTCGCTTTGATCCCCATGGTCAATGCGAATTTCTTACCGCGGTGAAATCGATCGTCAATGTCGAGTTGCACGATCTTGAGGTTGTGGTGTTTGATTTCCATTTCCTCCAGATAGGCCACTGTTCCATCCGTCGATCCATCATTCACAATGATCACTTCATAATTGCTATGTGACTGGCTCAGGAACTCAGGTAAATGTGCCTTGAGGTTTGCTATCTCATTCCGAGCACAGATGATCACACTTACTCCATGTCGATACGGAGGGTGCGCCTTCGGTTTGCGCAAGTTGGACGAGAACACCACCAGGTAGAACAACACCTGGATGAACAGGAAAAACAAGAAGGCATATAATACGATTTCGCCGATCAGCTCCATGTTGGTAGTTTGGGATTGGTCGTCTGAACAGACAAAGGTTTGCTAAAACGCCCAATTGGACACAGCTATAGCGAGTTATAGTATCGACATGTTATCCTCAATTCGGGTCACTATCCTTTCATCACATTGCTGATAAAATCAAGGATCTCCTCTCGACCCTCAGATTTGACCGAGCTGCTCTCAAAGAAATGTGGTACTTGTTCCCATCCGCGTTGATACAAAGCAGCCAGGAAAGTCTCTCTTTGCGTGTGTCGCTTTGTGGTTTTGAGCTTATCACATTTTGTAAAAATGATCGCTATGGGGACCTCTTTGACAACACACCAATCCATGAATTCCAGGTCGATGGGTTGCGGAGGAATTCGCAGGTCTATCAGAACAAATGCGCAAAAGAGCTGCTCTCTTTGTTCCAAATATTCTGTGATCATATCCCCGAACATGTTCCTCTTCTTCTTGGAAACCTTGGCATAACCATATCCGGGAAGGTCGATCAGGTTCCAGCTATCATTGATCATGAATGAATTGATCAATCGGGTTTTCCCCGGTTTCGAACTGGTCTTTGCGAGATTCTTGCGTTGAACAAGCATATTGATCAAACTCGATTTCCCAACATTCGATCTGCCGATGAATGCGAACTCAGGAAATTGCGTTTCGGGCATATCCTTGAAACGCGGGTAAGAGGTATTGAAGGTTGCTGATTTGATGTGCATCGCGGATATTTGCAAACTTAAATAAATGTGGGGCGTTTGCTTCAGTGAAGGTGGAAGTTCAAAATATCAAACCATACTCCGAAGAGGGATCGAAAAAGGTGCAGATCGAGGAGATGTTCGACGACATTTCGAAGCGCTACGATTTTCTCAATCACTTTTTGTCAATGGGCATTGACCGAGGCTGGAGAAAGAAAGTGATCAAGGAGATCAAAGCAGTTCCACACCACAATGTTCTTGACATCGCCACAGGCACGGGAGATGTGGCAATTGCTGCATCAGGGTTGGATACACAGATCACCGGACTGGATCTTTCAGAAAAGATGCTGGATGTGGCACGCGAAAAGGTCAGTAAACGAGGGATCACTAATATCGAGCTGATCAAAGGCGACAGTGAGAATCTGCCCTATGAAGACGGGACCTTCGATGTCGTAACTGTCTCATTCGGAGTGCGAAATTTCGAAGATCTTCGAAAGGGACTCACCGAAATGCAACGCGTTCTCAAGCCGGGAGGGAAGCTCATCATACTTGAGTTCTCTTATCCTGCAAAGTTCCCGGTGAAGCAATTGTATCATTTCTATAACTCTACACTTTTGCCATTCTTTGGAAAAGTCATATCAGGAAGTAGTACGGCCTATACCTACCTTCCCGAATCTGTGAAGGCATTTCCGGAAGGACAGAACTTTCTCGACCTGCTTGGATCCTGTGGATTTGAGAATAACGGACAAAAAAGGCTGACCTTTGGAATAAGTTCACTGTATACTGCGTTTAAAGGCTAGATCAGACATGCAACTGTTCGAGAAAATTCAGAAAACCACCGTGAGACTTGCATTCATTCTTTGCGTGGTCTTAATGGGAAACAAGGTGTCTAAGGCTCAGGTCAATAATCCGTTGTACGATCTTCAACGCGTACATTTTGGCTTTTCCATCATTGGAAACAATGCCAAGTTGAAATATACCAACTCTGCAGATTTCATGGACTTCGACACGATGCAACAAGTTCGCACTGTATCGTTTCCGGGATTTGGCGTGGGAGGTATCGTGAACATCCGATTGCTGGATCATTGGGATTATCGAACCATGGTGAATATCCAATTCGTGGAGCGTCACCTGAATTTTCATTTCAAGGGAGGCAACTTTGAGGAAGCCATCATTCGGTCTACATACATGGAGATCCCGATGCAGTTAAAGTACAAGTCAAAGCGTTACGAGAATATCAGGATGTACCTCGTAGGAGGATCTACGTTCCGCTACGATTTTGCTTCCGATAAGGAAACGGACCGAAGCAATACCAAACCAATTGTTGCACTCAACCCTCCAACCTTTTCATACGATCTTGGAGTAGGACTCGACCTGTATTACGAGTACTTCAAGTTCTCTCCGGAATTCCGGATCAGCAATGGTCTCGGCAATTCTATGATCAAAGACGAGTTCATCTATTCGGGAGCCATCACACGCATGTCGCCGAAACTCATTCAATTCATCCTGCATTTCGAAGGGTAATGAAGTTTGAGATCGAATCAAATGACCGGAACTCGGACGCCCGAGCCGGCTCACTCACGCTATCGCATGGAGTGGTTCAAACCCCGATTTTCATGCCTGTTGGCACACAAGGCAGTGTGAAATCAGTGGCCCAAGAGACTTTGAAAGATGACATCAATGCTCCGATAATTCTA
>VMDK01000080.1 GCA_008080835.1 Sphingobacteriia bacterium
CGGGCTCTTACAATACCTCTATCGATCCAACTTTGGACCGGCGAAGCCGCTGAAATGTCAACGGAGCCCGGGTCGGAGTTCAGTCTGTACAACGGGAATATCTGTGGTAAAAACCTTGAATTCGAAGAAAACAAGAAGATCGTACAGGAGTGGTACTTTGGCGATCAGGAAGAACCAAGCATAGTTACATACAAGATGCACCCGGACAAAAAGGGGACCTCTCTGGAGGTGAGACAAACCAATGTTCCCGACGAAATAGTTGAGGAATTCAAAAGTGGTTGGGAGAATGAATTGCTTCCGGACCTGCAGGAGTTCTTTGAGTGATCGGCCGTTTGTCAGCCCAAAGAGTCCGTTCATCAAACAGCATCTAACTACCCGGCAATAAAATGCCTGTGATCTCAGTTCAAGGTCAAAACGATCTCATGAGAATCTCCCCTATTTACACCGTATTAGCTGTTGGTGTAGCCCTCATTTTCTCTTCATGTCAAACTTCCGGATCTGCTTCATCCGACAATGGTTCAAGCGCAGAGACATCTGAACTGTCCAGCCGATCTATGGCTTTGGTCAGTTTGAATTGGAGTCAGGATGAAAGAGACTATTCTCTGGAAGTAGAAGTGCTACATCCTATTTCTCATCACAACCTCCAAGTATTCCCATTGCGTTCTTCCGCATCTATCACAGAACGGACGTATGTGACCCTAGAAAAAGCCTTAGCCGAAGGCATGGCGATCATGAAAGAGACAAGCAATGTGAATGAACTGATGCTCAACAACAAGAGCGACGAGTACATTTACGTTCAAAGTGGTGACATAGTCAAAGGCGGAAAACAAGACAGAACCATGCAACACGACCTGGTTGTAGCTCCAGGAGACAAAAAAGTCCCTGTTGCAAGCTTTTGCGTGGAGTCGGGACGTTGGACCAATCGCGGTAACGAAGACGCCGGACACTTCTCAGCGGCGCCGGCTGCTTTATCAGCTAAAGAGCTCAAACTCGCAACTAAAAAGGAAAAAGATCAAAGTCGTGTTTGGAGCTATGTTAGCAGCAATCAAGACAAACTCAGCAAGAATGTTTCTGAATTCTACGACACTACCATCACGGTCAATAACGCTGTTTCATACTCAAGCTATCAACTTGCATTAGAAAATGAAGATCTCGATTCGTTACGAAAAGTATATCTCAAGGATCTGGAGGCGGCACGCAATGGTGCTGACATATGTGGTTTTGCCTATGCCATTAATGGGCAATTCTATGGCCTTGACCTTTATAACAACAAAATGCTGTTCGATGACCTCACCAACAAGATGTTGGAATCCTTCGTGACTGAAGCTATTGCGGTTCGAGATAGTTTTAAATATGAATTGGCAAATGTTAGCGACGTTCAGAAGATCCTCACTTTACATATGAATAAAGAATTGGCCGAGTCGTCTGAAAGAGTGAAACTCAACAAGGTCACGGAATTTGAGACCATTGACTAGCCGGATGTGACAGAATTTGTCACAAGTGACAGAGAACTAGAGAAGTGGTTACACATCAATTTCCTGGATGAAAGTGGAATGGAACCTTCCAATGAATTGCGCAGATCTCCGCCTATATACCGCATTGAGGACGTTGATATCATTGAGTCTGATTGAGATGGTTTCGTCTTTTAAACATCATATAAAAGCTTGAAGGAGAATATTGTAGCCTAATTTTCCTCTCTTTGCGCCGATGTCGAGAACCAGGGAAATACTGGCCGTGATCGGTGATGCGCTAAAGGGTAAGGAAGAGGACTATACGAGAGTAGGTGTCAAACGCGCTATCTTCTTGTTGGCTGTTCCTATGGTCATCGAGATGTTCATGGAATCGCTTTTTGCGGTTGTGGATGTATTCTTTGTGGCTAAACTTGGCAGCAACGCCATCGCAACTGTTGGACTCACGGAGTCCGTTCTCACCGTCGTTTATTCACTTGGTTTTGGAGTCAGTATGGCTGCCACAGCTATGGTTTCGCGCCGTATCGGCGAAAAGAAACCGGAGGCAGCGTCAAATGTGGCAGGACAAACCCTGATCATCGGTCTCATCCTCTCCTTCCTGATCAGTCTGATCGGTATCTTCTTCAGCGAAGAGCTCCTGGGAATGCTTGGTGCCGATGAAGAGATGGTACGCACCGGAAGTAGCTTTACTCGTTGGATGATCGGTGGGAACTTCACCATCCTCCTCCTATTCCTGTTAAATGGAGTGTTCAGAGGCGCCGGTAATGCATCATTAGCCATGAAGGCATTGTGGATCTCGAATGGATTGAATATCATCCTGGATCCCATCTTCATTTTGGGTATAGGCTCCTTTGAGGGCTTTGGATTAGTGGGGGCAGCATACGCCACCAACCTGGGGCGCGGGATCGGAGTACTTTTCCAGCTTTACGTTCTTTTCAGAGGTTCGGGAATTGTTCGGGTGAGATTGGACAAGCTTAGACCGGACAAAGCCATTATCAATCGGCTTATCGAGATATCTCTTGGAGGTACAGGACAGTTCATCATCTCATCGGCTTCCTGGATCTTCCTCATGAAGTTCATGTCCAATTTCGGGGCAAAGGCATTGGCAGGCTACACGGTTGGAATTCGTGTGTTGATCTTTACGATCCTTCCTGCCTGGGGTATGGCCAATGCTGCAGCTACACTTGTTGGTCAGAATCTAGGCGCAAAGCACCCGAAGCGTGCGGAGATCTCCGTGTGGCTCACCGCGCAGTACAATATGCTATTCCTAGGGTTTGTTTCGGTGATCTATTTCTTTATGGCTCGAAATATCATCGGAATATTCGCCGATGATGCAGAAGTGCTCTTTCACGGAGCTGAATGTCTCAGATTCCTGAGCTTGGGATACATCTTCTTTGCCTATGGCATGGTGATGATGCAAGCATTCAACGGCGCCGGGGATACGAGAACGCCAACGATCCTGAATTTCATCGCATTCTGGATGATACAGATCCCGCTCTCCTATTTATTGGCGATCACATTTGGTGTTGGACCAAAAGGGATCTACCTGGGGATCATAATCAGCGAGGCCCTGTTGGCTGTAGCTGCCATCACAGTATTTCGACGAGGGCAATGGAAACTCAAAGAAGTGTGAGTCGGATCACAACTTAAAGATCACTCTCCTTACAGAACCGTTTTCAGTTTCAATCGATAACAAGTATGAACCAGCCAGGAGTGTACTAATTTCGAGGTTAACTGCGTCCATACTATATTTCGGAGTTAAAAGCATCCTGCCATCTGGAGATGATATCCAAACTTTGAATTCACCCGGATACTCCACGATCAAGGTTTGTTGAGCCGGATTAGGGTAAATGCTCAAGTCGCTATCGATCAAGAGCCCTCGAGCACTGATCAGGTCGTAAAGGAAGTCATCAGAGGTATTGACACAACCGGAATCATTGTAGACCATCACCCAGAATGACCCATTGTCATTCGGTTTGAAATCGCGCATTTCGGCACCTGCGATCAAGCCACCTTCCTCATACCATTGATATGCTGTGGCGGCACTGGATCTCAGCGTACTGTCAACCAATGTGATCGTCGGTTTAGACGGGAGTTCATTCATCCAAAACTCTATTTCGGCAGAGTCACTGCATCCCTGTTCATTGGAGAACACATATCTCAATTGCTGAGAACCCGGGATTTCATTCTGTGGATCGAACATGGTGTCATTTGAGCCATTCAAGCGATAGGTTCCACCTTCCGGCAGACCTCCCGAAAACTTGAATGCCATTCCATCAGCGCACAGCGATGACACAGACTCCAGACTCACCACAGGGATCTCTCCTACAGATATCATTGCGGTATCAGTATTATCACAGCCGTTGTTGTCGGTATAGAGATATACAAGCGTGTGATCACCGGGACCTGCCGATGCAGGACTGAAGAAGGTGCTGATGATGCCAGGACCGGTCACCTTCCCTCCTGTCGGTTGAACGTTAAGCCTGATCGGGTCGTCGTTTTCGCACGCCGATTCCGGAAGATCGATGCTCACCGATGTACTTTCATGCAACTCCACGTAGAAATTATACTCCGATACACAGGAATTTGAGTTCACATACCTGTAGTTCACGTCGTTCTTCCCAGTGGAGCCAATGGAGGGATAGAATTGATCGTCGTTTCCTACCGCAGTTCCACTGTATTGTCCTCCACT
>VMDK01000036.1 GCA_008080835.1 Sphingobacteriia bacterium
AAATGTGATGAAGGGAATTGGGATGTTCTTCCTGATCGTATTATGCACTGCGAGCAGTTTCGCAAGCCGGATCCTCATCCCGATGGATGAGAGCCAGAAAGATCACCTCAAGGCCTACGGGATCGCCTATTGGGTATTGGAACGTGATGCCGAAGTAGAATGGTTGCTCAATTACCGCGGAGGGAGTTTCCTGATGCCGGGAGTAGAAGATATCGAAAAGCGATGCCTGCTCAAAGGTGTGAGTTTCGAGAAGATCAGCGATAGCAAAGCGATCGGCATTAAGACCGAGATCGAAAGTCCGGTTGTGAATGCATCGGTCGTGAAACTGCTGACGGCACCGAAGATCGCGGTATACTCGCCAAAAACAGCGCAGCCGTGGGACGATGCCGTAACGATGGTATTGACCTACGCCGACATTCCGTACGACGTGGTCTTCGACGACGAAGTACTGGAGGGGAAACTCCCGATCTATGATTGGCTGCATTTGCATCATGAGGATTTCACCGGACAATTTGGAAAGTTCTACGCCAGCTATCGAAATGCACAATGGTATAAAGATCAGGTAGCCGAGGCGGAGACCATGGCTGCCAAGCATGGTTTCAAGAAAGTGAGTGAACTAAAGCTGGCAGTAGCTAAGAAGATCCGGGACTTCACTTTAGGAGGAGGATTCTTGTTTGCCATGTGCTCAGCCACTGATTCGTACGACATTGCCCTGGCGGCAGATGGCGTGGATATCTGTGAGGAGATGTTCGATGGAGACGCTTCTGAGCCTCAATATCAAACCAAGATCGATTACACAAAGACCTTTGCTTTCAAGGATTTCATCCTGGAACGCAATCCATACATGTACGAATATTCGAACATTGACGTACAGCCCAATCAAAGGGGAAATGTCATTGAGCGTACCGATGTATTCGTGTTGAATGAATTCTCCGCTAAGTGGGATGTGGTCCCGACCATCCTGACTCAGAATCACGAGCGCGTCGTTCATGGTTTTATGGGCCAAACCACTGCCTTCAAGAAAGAACTCATCAAAAGCAATGTGATCATCATGGGCGAGAACAAATCGCTCAACGAAGCTCGCTATATCCACGGCAGCATGGGCAAAGGAACATGGACCTTCTATGGCGGTCACGACCCGGAAGATTACCGACACATGGTGGGCGAACCACCAACGGATCTTGCTCTGCATACGAATTCACCCGGATATAGACTCATCTTGAACAATATTCTGTTCCCGAGCGCCAAGAAAGAGAAACAGAAAACATAACCGAGACTCGCTTATGTTTTCTGTTAGGTGAAAGGTGATAGGAGAAAGTAGATAGTCCGTCCTGGATGGACACCTACCTTTAACCTAATTCCTTTCCCCTATCCCCTAAAACCTATCTTTGCGGCGTGTTCCGTAACACCAACGACACCATAGTAGCACTGGCCACTCCTCCGGGAGTTGGTGCCATTGGCGTGATCCGACTTTCAGGGTCACGGGCTATCGATTGCATCAATGCTGTTTTTCGGGGAAATGACCTCACCCAAGTGGATGGCTATACCGTGCATTTCGGGAAGATCATTGACGGAAAACGTGTGGTAGACGAAGTACTGGTATCGGTATTCAAAGCACCGAAAAGCTACACGGGCGAAGACATCGCGGAGATCAGTTGTCACGGCTCACCGTACATACTTCAGGAAGTGATCGAGCTGCTGATCGCTCAAGGAGCACGCGTTGCCGAGCCGGGCGAGTTCACCCTTCGAGCCTTTCTGAATGGGAAGATGGATCTGAGTCAGGCCGAAGCTGTGGCTGACCTCATCGCCTCGACCAGTGAAGCCTCGCATAAGTTGGCTATGGACCAGATGCGCGGAGGGTTCAAGAAGCGAATCGAAGCACTCCGAGAAGAGCTGATCCACTTTGCCTCGATGATCGAATTGGAGTTGGACTTTGGAGAAGAGGATGTGGAATTTGCCGATCGAGGAGAATTAACCCGACTGGTCAATGAGATCCTGAAGATCATCAATGAGCTGGTTAATTCGTTCAGGTATGGAAATGTGCTCAAGCATGGAGTTTATACCGTCATCGCCGGTCGGCCGAATGCTGGTAAGAGTACTTTATTGAACAAACTCTTGAACGAGGAGCGGGCGATCGTCAGCGAGATCGAAGGAACCACGCGCGATACCATCGAAGATGTTCTGAATATTGAAGGGCTCACCTTCCGCTTGGTAGACACCGCGGGAATTCGGGAAGCCACCGACCAGATCGAGCAAAAAGGAATCGAGAGAACAATGGACAGCGTGTTGAAGTCGTCTTTGTTGATCTACGTCTACGACAGCGCACGTCTTGAGGCAGAAAACGTTCAAAAAGATCTGGAAATGCTGGATGCTTCGCGTATTCCGCACATCACGATCGCCAATAAATCAGACTTGCTCAATATTGGACCTTCTCAAGTTGAAGAGCATTGGTACATGAGCGCCCGGGATGATGAGGACGTGCAGGATCTGAAGTCGCACATGTTTGAGAAGGTCGTCAATGAGATACAGACCGACGGGGATGTCGTGGTTGGGAATTTACGCCATCTGCAAAGTCTGAAGGAAAGCAAAGGAGCCTTGGAACGCGTTCTGAATGGATTAGACAACGAGACACCGAGTGACCTGGTAACGATGGATATCAGAGAGGCGCTGTATCAACTGGGCTTGATCACCGGGGAGGTTACGACGGATGATCTGTTGGAGAATATTTTTAGGAATTTCTGTATTGGAAAGTAAACCATCAAAGTAATCTTGCCCTAAAGCAAAGCAAATCAACCTATTAATCAGTGTTTTATGAGTTTTTGGGTTTTCAATATTTTTGTCAAATGAAGAAAAGTATCATGGTGGGTCTACTGCTTTTAGCATCTTTGGGCACTTTTGCCCAAAAAATAGGCCTGCAATTTTATCAGGGCATGAGCCAGCCTCAGGTGCAGTTCAGCGGAACAAATGGTGAATTGAACTATGATTGCCATTACACTGCAGACACCCGCATAGGGTTGTTTTTTGGTGATCTCAAGAAATTGTCGGTATCCACATTGCTCAGTGCCTCTACGGTGCAAGCTAGCGCAGTAAACAGCGACTTGAGCACTTCATTTACACACTCAACACTAAAACTGGACATTCCCATACGCTATGCTTTGCCGCTTTTACAGGGCAAGGAAACGCCCCGGGAATTCTTCATTCAGTCGTTTGCTATTGTGCCTTCTTACAGCTTTTTAACGGCATCCTCGCAAATGGTGAATGGGGCGGTTAGCAAAACAGAAGAGTTGTTCACCAAAACCAACTTTTTTCTGGGTGGCGAAATCAATTTTGCAGGCTATTCAGCAGATCATTTGGCCATCCATCCTTATGTTGCATACGCCTACATGCTGTCAAATGCTGATTTAGATACAGATGAATTGAGAATCAATCAGCTTTCATTGGGTCTTAGAATAGAAATTCACCAATGAGAAGCACAGCATTCTTTCTAATAGTCTTCACTTTGCTTTGCAACGAGGCCTACGCACAGAAAATTGCGCGATCTGCCATTGGCTCCTTTGGTTCTTCGTTTTCAGGTAAAACAAAAGTGGTGGCCTTTAACCCGATTTCTTCGCCTGTTGTGAATGCAAACAACTTCGGTGACGGACGGAGCATACAAACAAAGCCCTTTCTTCATTTGCGACCTCAATCCATGCTCGAAGATATACAGCTGAGCATTTACCCCAATCCAACTTCCGATTGGGTGAACATCGAAACAAATGAAACCTACACCGATGTGGTGGTGGTGGATGTGTTTGGGAAAACCTGTTATCAGGGTTGGGCTGAACGCATATCCATGAAGAATTTTTCATCGGGCTTGTACACCATTCATCTCACCCTTGCCGATCATCGCGTTTACAGTAAAAAACTCATCTACATCAAATGAAAAGAATAAATCTTCTACTCATTGGCTTCGCGCTTGCTTT
>VMDK01000026.1 GCA_008080835.1 Sphingobacteriia bacterium
CAAACAGAAAAGCCGCCAACTCATTCACGTCTCAAAAATCCAAATAATCCGATTAAAAAACGAAGTGTAAAAATCGTGCACAAATATTCTCCGAATGTCCGAGGAAACAGATTATAACAACTTACTTCGCAGGTAGTAGAATTGAACAGCTGATAGAATTAAAATGAGTTTGGAAGTAAAAGGAACTCTTCAGGAGTTGAGACCGATACAAACCGGCCAAAGTGCCCGCGGTGAGTGGAAAAAACAGGAATTGATCATTGAGACCAAAGAACAATATCCTAAGAAAATTTGTCTGATCGCCTGGGGCGACAAAGTTGATGAGGTCGGGCGTATTCCGGTTGGAACTGACATCACAGCTGGTATCAACATCGAATCTCGTGAGTACAACGGTCGATGGTACACAGATGTCAAGATCTGGCGAGTTCAAGTGGATGACGGTGGATTCAATCAGGAAGCACCTCCACAATATCAAAATGTGGAAAGCAATGAAGGCACTTCTTTTGATGATGCCTCTGAAATGGACGATCTCCCTTTCTAAAACCTTTCGTTCCGCATGAGTGCTGACGCCTTTTCGTACATCGATTCGAAAAACGACGATCAGCGCAAGACCATGTATCAACTCATCAAGGTGATCCGGGATCTGCTCCCTCATCTCGAGTTGAAAAAAAGTTGGGGACTACCCTACTTCTATTACAAACAGAAGCCGTTGTGCTATTTGCAGATCAAATCCGGAGAAACGGACATTTCTCTGGGAGTCAATGGCGGAGCTGAACTTGCGACCATTTATCGAGAACTGACCGGAGATGGAACTGTGATCCGTCATTTGATCTTTCCCCCTCAGGTTCAGATCAACGAACCGTTATTGCGCGCCGTGTTGCAGGATGCAGCAATGCTCATTGATGAAAAGTTACACCCGTGAGGAAAATCCTGTTACTCTCCGATACGCATCACTACATCGACGACACCATGATCGATGAGGCTAAAAAGCACGACGAGATCTGGCATGCCGGCGATTGGGGAAATATTGAATTGTACGATCAACTTTCGGAATGTGGTCCTGTTAAAGGGGTCTATGGGAACATCGATGGTGGTGATATCAGAACCGTGTGTCCGAAGCATCTGCACTTTACCTGCGAAGGATTAAGCGTATATATGACACACATAGCGGGCTATCCCAACAGATATAAAAAGGAAGCTTTGGAACATATTTTGGAGTATAGACCTCAGATGGTCGTATGCGGACACTCGCACATTTTGAAAGTGATGTATGATGATAAACTCGAACACCTGCATCTAAATCCGGGAGCAATGGGCAAAAGTGGATTTCACAAAGTGCGGACGATGCTGTCATTTGTCATCGACCAAGGGAAACCAGCCCATATGAAGGTGCTCGAATACACGAAATAACTGGCTATCATTGTCGTTCATATGAATAAATACCCCACTTTGAGATTTCTGTACCTGATACTCGTCCTTTCATTCGTTACTTCCTGCCGTGCGCAAAAAGGGGGAGTCAATAAGAAAGCCTACGAATTGGTGGGTAAGGCACTGCAGCAGCGGGACCTGCTCGAATACGATGCCGCTCTGGAAACCTTGGACAAGGCCATTAAGAAAGATCCGGATTATGTGGACGCCTGGGACCTGAAAGGCACGATCAATCAAATGCTTGGTCGCAACGACGAAGCCACTGTTTGCTTCGAGAAAGTCCTGGAATTCGCTCCGGAACATCCATACGCTCTGTACAATCTGGCGGAGCTTCGTTTTGCAGCGAAGCGTTACACAGATGCCGCTAAATTGCTCCAGATCATCATCACCAAAGGGCCTGATGGTCCAAATTTCGCTAAAGCCCGACTGCTTCAGGACCATGCCAGATTTGCCAAAGACGCGATCAAGGATCCGGTGAAGTTTCAACCGGTTAACCTTGGACCCGGGATCAACACAGTTGAAGAAGAGTACTTTCCGGGACTGAGCATTGATAAAAAGACCATGTTCTTTACACGACGTGACGGCCGCGTCAATATCCAAATGCAGAATGAAGATCTGTACACTTCACTTTGGAATGGCCAAGCCTGGGGAAACTCGAAAAATCTCGGAAAGCCAATCAATACACGTGAGAATGAAGGTGCTTTCAGCGCCAGTACAGATGGGAAATACCTATTCTTCACTTCCTGCAGTCGCAAAGGCGGTGTGGGAAGATGCGATATCTGGATGTCTGAACGTCAGGGTGAAGGTTGGTCGGTCCCGTATAATCTTGGGCGCCCTCTGAACACCAGAGACTGGGAGTCTCAGCCAAGTCTTGCTTCTGATGGTGTGACCATATACTTCGTTTCGAACAGAGCCGGTGGTTATGGAGGAACAGACATATACAAAAGCGTCTGGAATGGCTCGAATTGGTCAGAACCGGAGAACCTCGGCCCAAAGATCAACACTCCGCAGGACGAGCAATTTCCCTTTATCCACCCCGATGGAGTCACGCTGTACTTCAGTTCATATGGACATCCGGGTATGGGTAAGAGTGATATATTCTTGAGCAGACTTGAGAATGGCAAATGGCTTACACCAATGAATCTCGGCTATCCCATCAACACCGAAGGCGACGAGTGGAATTTTGTGGTAGACAGCAAAGGTGAGAATGCCTATATGGCCAGTGACAGATTGGATGGCTATGGCGGCATGGACATCTATACATTTCCCTTGTACAATGAAGCCAGACCCAAGACGACCAGTTACGTGAAAGGTATCGTAACCGATAAGGAGACCGGAGAATTCCTATACAGCGAAGTCGAGCTTTACGACATCGAGTCAGGAAAAAGGATTGCAACCACACATTCTGATTCCCGCAAGGGTGAATTCCTGATCAGTATTCCATCAAACAGGGATTATGCCTTTGAGGTACGAGCAAAAGGGTACTTGTTGTATTCTGAGAGTTTTGCACTGAAACAGAGCTCATTGTTAAAGCCAATGGTTTTGAAAATTGAACTCGAGAAGATCAAATCCGGACGATCTGTTGTGATAAACAACGTCTTCTTCGACACGGACAAGTCCATGCTCAAACCGGAAAGTAATGCAGAGCTTCAAGTGCTCGCTCAATTCCTTCGTGACAATGCAGACGTGCGGATCGAGATCGGTGGCCATACGGACAATACCGGATCAGAAGAACGCAACCTCGAACTGAGCCAAAATAGAGCCAAAGCGGTCTACGATTTCCTGATAAGCAGTGGTATCAATTCTTCGCGACTGAGCTACAAAGGCTATGCGTCGTCTAAACCTATCGCCGACAATGATACGGATGAAGGACGAGCGAAAAACCGACGTACGGAATTCAAAGTACTCTAGCCTATGCTAAATATGCAGAGTACATCCAGATCAGCTTTTCCTGCTCTCTGATGTAATCGCTCATTTGAGCATTGGTGCCCTCGTCGTCGATCTCTCCTGACAGATCGAGGATCGTGCGTTGCTTGACGAGCAAAGTTTTGAAAGAATCCAGCACTTGCTGAACGCAAACCCGACCATCCTGGACTTCGCTGCTCTCCTTGATCTCGGAGCTACCCATGTAGTTGGAGTATCTGTGCTCAGGTGCATATCCAAGTGTGAGGATCCTCTCGGCCACCTCATCGATCTTCATAAACAGATCGTTGTACAATTCCTCGAATTTGATGTGCAACTCGAAAAACTTCTCACCTTTCACGTTCCAGTGAAATCCGCGAACGTTTTGGTAAAACACGGTATAATTTGCCAGGAGGTCATTCAACTTTACAGCTAGTTCCTCACTCTTATTCTTGTCTAATCCGATCCTACTTAAATCTGAAGTATTCATAATGTTTGCTATGGGCAAGTTAAACGAACATAAAAACCAAGACGGTCTGCGAAAGCTAACGGGCTGACCACCCAAAGTGACAAAAAAAAAAGTATTATTGAAACGAAAAAGTGGAGTTCAGAAACCACTC
>VMDK01000091.1 GCA_008080835.1 Sphingobacteriia bacterium
TAGCCCTCACTACCGGAGTCAACAGCTCTCACTCTCTCTCCACCCTTACAGGTTCGGAGCCCGGACGACTGCTATTGGCACCAATATCAATGATCGCTGCTCCTTCTCTCAACATCCTGCCGCATTGATCGACTGCAGCTTCGACTCCTTGATATTTGCCACCATCGAAGAACGAATCCGGTGTTATATTCAAAATTCCCATTACGGGACGCTCAGAAAGATCGATCACCCGATCTTTAACTCTCAAAGTGTGTACATGGAAACTCATTGCAGCGGTTGTTGTGCGTACGATATATTTGCAAAAAAAGTAAAGGTGTCTGAATTAACCCGTCAACAATACGATTCGGCAGTGCAGAAATGTCGAGACCTCTTTGAAAAAAAGACCATCGACTACGGAACTGCGTGGCGGATCTTGCGGAGCACCTCGCTCACTGACCAGATCTATATCAAGGCGCAACGCATTCGCACCATTGAGCAAAAAGGCGAGAGCAAGGTGGATGATGGTATTGAGGATGAGTACATCGGTATCTACAACTATTCGCTCATTGCGATCATCCAATTGGAACTCGACGAAGGGTCCGACATGGAGATCCCAGCTGAAGAAGTGATGCGGTTGTACGACAAAAACGCATCAAAAGTGCGTGATCTCATGCTGGACAAGAACCATGATTACGGAGAAGCATGGAGAAGTATGCGCATCAGTACCTACACAGACCTGATCCTTATGAAGATACAGAGAATCAGGCAGATAGAGGACAATGACGGACAAACTCTCGTATCAGAAGGGCTCGTAGCCAACTACAGCGATATGATGAACTATGCTATATTTGCTCTGATACGTATAGCAGAGAATTATTCATGAAGATCCTGACCCAAATCAGTCGAATATTAGTCGGAATATTGTTCGTGATCTCAGGGGTCATTAAACTCAACGACCCTACCGGATTCTCCTACAAACTCGAAGAATATTTCGCGGTTTTCTCGCAGGATTTTGAGGCTACTCAGGACAGCATCGTAGTTCAAGTTTCTCACAATGGAGAACTGGCAGAATCTCGATTTCAAGTACTTCCTGCGGATCATGCATTTTCACTGACTTTCACTCCTGGAAATTGGAGTCAGATCGAAGGCGACACCTTATTATCGAATACTGCAACAATTTCCTCTAACAGCGAGGAAATTCTGAGTTCGGAGGTTCGTGCCGATAGCTCAGGATATGGAAATGGTTGGAATGTGGTCGTCACCATGGGCGAGAATGAGCTCTTGAAACAGTCCTTCAGCCTTCAAGCTCCGGGTGCTGAGAATGATGGAGGTACAACTGTTGACCTCGATATCACTCCACATAAGAAGTCTGACAACTTCATGGCCGGTGTATTCCGGGCCATGCAGCCGTACTCGCTTCCCCTTGCCATTTTTGTGAGCTGGGCAGAAGCGATCGTAGGATTTGCGCTGCTCATTGGCTGGCAGATGGGTTTCACATCTCTCATACTATTCCTGATGTGGGCCTTCTTCACGTTCCTCACGTGGTACAGCTGGATATTCAACAAAGTGACTGATTGTGGTTGCTTCGGAGATGCCATTCCGATGAACCCTTATGAAAGTTTCATCAAGAATGTGGTCTTAGGTGTATTTGTATTGATCATCGTGTTCGGACGGAAACACATTCGGGCGGTGTTCTCCAATCCATTTGGCGTAAAACTGCTGACCACGTTGAGTATCCTGATGATCGCTTTCAGTCTGTACTGCCGACATTATTTACCGGTGGTGGATTTCCTACATTACAAAGAGGGTAATAATCTGTGTGAACTCATGCAAGTTCCGGAAGGTGAACGTGCTGCTCCATGGAAAGTCACTACTTACGTTTATAAAAATGCCGAAGGTGAACAGATCAACGTGATCTATGATTCAGATAAAAATACGTTCACCCCGACCATAGAGGCTGGCTGGACTTTTGTAGAAGTTGGTGAAGAGGTCATCAAAGAGGAGGCATATGAACCTCCGATCCACGATTTCAAGTTCTACAATGCCGAAAAAACGAACGATTATATCGATGACTTTTTCTCATCGGATCAGAAGCTACTTGCGGTCATGTATGATCTCAAGACTACCGATGTTCGATCATTGGAGCGTTTGAACGAGATCGCCAAAGCATGGCAAGCTGAAGGAAAACCATTTTGGGCATTGACATCCTCTTCTCCTGAAGAAGCCGAAGCATTCCGTCACGAACATCAGCTTCAGTTTGAATTCCACTATGGTGATAACACGAATTTGAAATCCATCATTCGCTCGAATCCTGGTCTTGTTTTGGTCAAGGATACGTGTGTGGTTGAGAAGGTCTGGCCATCAACCCGACTCCCTAAGTACGAAAAGGTCGCAAAACGCGCCACAAAGTGATGCGATATGGGCAAACTGCTTCGCAAGGTCGCCTATAACGTTTTCATCCTCTTCAGCGTAGCTACGGTAGTCTTCTTCCTGTTCAGCTTCTCCTTTCCAAGTCCCGAGGATATCCTGGCAACTGATCGCACAGATCAAAAGACCATCGATGCCATTCGTACAGAATTAAAGCTGGACCAGCCGCTGCACATTCAATACTTCTCTTTTCTTCATGACCTCAGCCCTGTGAGTTGGTATAGCGAAGAACGAACACAAGAGACAAATGCTCTCGTGCTGTTAGGCGGCTCCCAAAAGAATCTAGTACTAAAATTTCCATATCTGAGGCGATCGTTTCAGAGTGGGCAGCCTACCTCCACCCTACTCTTCAGAGCCTTCAAAACTACCATGTTCCTCGCGCTGATCGCGATGGTGTTGGCCAGCATTGCGGGAATTTTCTTCGGGATCATCATGGCCTTGAAAAGAGGAACCCTGATCGATCAATTCCTGTTAGGCTTGAGTACTTTGGGGATATCCGTGCCTTCATTCTTCAGTGCCATCTTGCTCAGTTGGCTATTTGGATATGTACTGAGCGACCTCACCGGACTGGATGTAGTCGGGAGCCTGTATGATGTCGACCCTGAAACAGGAAAATATATCCGATGGAGGAACGCAATACTTCCGGCGATCGCTCTGGGAGTGCGCCCATTATCCATTATATCCCAACTGACTCGTAACAGTATGCTGGATTCTATGAAACAGGAGTATATCACCACTGCCCGTTCCAAAGGATTGTCAGAGTTCCGAATTGTTGTGTTTCACGCGCTTCGGAGTGCATTGAATCCTGTGATCACGAGTATTTCAGGATGGTTCGCCTCGCTACTCGCGGGTGCTTTCTTCGTGGAATACATATTCAGCTGGAAGGGAATTGGAAGTTTGAGCATTCAGGCATTGGAGACCAGCGACCTTCCGGTCATCATGGGGTCGGTGCTTTTCATTGCCACAGTATTCATAGTCGTGAACGCACTGGTGGATTATATCTATACTCTATTGGATCCCCGAGTCAAAGGATTGTGACGAAGATCTTCATTTCAGGAATGCCCGCTAGTGGTAAAAGCACGTTCGCAAAAAGTGTGGCGGATCATTTGGATATACCATTTCACGATCTCGACGAGTTGATCGAGAGCAAAGGTCGAAGTATAGCGGAGTTATTCGCTGAGTCCGAATCGAAATTCAGAGCTATAGAAAAAGAGGCATTGATTGAGTTTGTTGAGTTACAAGAAACTGGATCGTATTGCATGGCTTTGGGTGGAGGTACGCTTGAGATCAATGGTGTACCAGAACTTTTAAAAGAGCATGGAGTATTGATCTATTTGGACGTTGATCTCGATGAGATCAGCAAACGATTGAGCCAAAAAAAGGAGTCTGCAAGACGGCCAATGTTCATTGCTCTAAATAGTGAACAGATCAGTTCCAAGCTTAAAA
>VMDK01000054.1 GCA_008080835.1 Sphingobacteriia bacterium
CCGCCACTCCACTACCGTTGTACATGAATGGATAGGTGTAAATATTCAGACTATCGTCTTCTATGATCCTGTTCTCAAAGTTGATCCCGCTTTCTTCGGCCTCTAATTCGTCGAAGAGTGGTGAAGCCTTGGTCACTTCCGTTTCGACAGGTGGTTGGTCTCCCTTGTTGCAAGATGAACAGGCGCTCAGGACCATTGAAATGATCAAAAATGTACCAATGAAGTGGATCCGTTTCATGTATTTAGAAGAAAAGAGTTCTGATCAGTGAACGAAAAAAGCTGATTGACCGCAAATCTGCATCATCATCCTCTCATTTTCTGACGTTTCACCAGGAATGGTAAAAGGATCTGGTCGAGATCCTCTTCCACATTGGCATCCACAAAGTCAATATGATACTGCGTGCATTTCAAACGGATATCTTTATAAAACTCCTCACTTTGCTCCCGATAGGAGCGCCTTACTTCGTCAGGGAATAACTTCACCTTCTCTCCACTTTCCATGTCTGTGAAGGTATAAGGTCTATCCTCGAAATCGAAGTCTTTCTCAAACCCATGATGACTTGTATGGAATACGATGACCTCGTGCTTGTTGAACTTCAGATGCTGTAAAGCTCCAAAGAGATCTTCTTTGGGATGTTGGTCGAACATGTCACTGAATAGCACGATCATGGACCTTCTATGTATCCGTTCGGCGATCTCGTGTAGTACAGGGACAATATCCGTTTTACCGGCTGTTTTCTTGCTCTGCAGAGAGTCTGTGAGCTTTTGCAGTAAATTGATATGATGTGTTGCCGAAGACCGAATGTCCGTCTGCTCTTCGATCGTATCTGAAAAGAGGCTGAGTCCGACAGCATCACGCTGCCGTTTCAGGAGATTCATGATAGATGCCGCTGCAAGCACCGAGAATTTCATCTTGCTCATTCCCGTATCCGGATAGAACATGCTTCGCGACGTATCGAGTAGCAACACACAGCGTAGGTTGGTCTCTTCCTCAAAACGCTTGACATAAAGCCGCTCTGTTCGTGCAAAAAGCTTCCAATCAATATTTCGAATGGACTCGCCGGAATTGTACTGTCTATGCTCGGCAAATTCGACTGAAAATCCGTGGTATGGACTCTTGTGCAGACCGGTGATAAAACCCTCCACTACCTGGCGTGCAAGTAACTCCAGGTTACCTGCATCCAATATCTCTGATCGGTCAATTAGGGACATAAAAAAACAACGGTCACAAATGTAACCGTTGTTCTAAAGGTTTTGTTATGTGAGAACTAAACTCAGGCCAATTGAGCCTCAAGTTTGTCTGTGATGGAATTCTTCGGAACTGCTCCTACGAGTTTATCAACCACCTCGCCATTATTGAAAACAAGAAGTGTTGGAATACTTCGAATTCCGTACTTCATAGGAATGTTGCGGTTTTCATCAACATTCATCTTTCCGATCTTCACTTTCCCGTCGTACTCCGCTGAAAGTTCTTCCACGATAGGAGCGATCATGCGGCATGGTCCGCACCATACAGCCCAGAAGTCAATGAGTACCGGAGTTGTCGAATTGAGGACTTCTTTTTCGAAGTTGGCGTCTGTGATTTCGATTGCCATAATTTTCTTTGATTAGAGTGTTCGTAATTATTGAATACAAAAGTATCAGTTCAACCAATAAGACGATATTATTGTTCATAATTTGTATTGATACGCGTATAGATGAAGGCAATTTGTGAAGTGGCTCCCTCGCGAGGAGGAAAATCAATTTTAGTTCTGACCTGTAGTTTGCTGATCCTCCTGGTTTCGGCATGTTCAAACTCCAATCAAAATTCGAACGGACAACAAGGTATCTCTTCGGGTGATTCTTCTATGGTTCCCGATGTGGAAAATGAACCAATAGCGACATCTGTCGATTATTGTGGATTGTCGCTGGATCCTGCGGTCTGTGAATTTGACACAGTCCGTGTCAAGCCAAACCAGTTCTTCAATCAACTACTCCAGCCATATGGTGTTAGTGGCACCGTGATTCAGCAATTGGTCGACAGTTCCAAAGATGTATTTGATCTGAGAAAGATCCAATCAGGCAAGAACGTTACATATATTACCCGTACCGGTGATAGCACTGATGTTCTAGACTACATGGTGTACCATCATAGTATCAAGGAGAAGGTGATCTACCGCTTAAAGGATAGCGCCGATGTATGGAAATACGAGTTACCGGTGGACACTGTTCGAAGAGCTCTTTCGAACCGGATCCCTAAGACCTTGTATCACAGCATTCTCGCCTTGAATACGTCGTATGAACTAGGGATAAGATTGTCGGAAGTATTTGCCTGGCAAGTGGACTTTTTCAAGATCGATGTGAACGACCATTTCAAGGTAGTTTATGACGAGTACCGGATCAACGAAGAGGTATATGCGATCGGTGACATCTACTGCGCCGAATTCTATCACAGAGGAGATACATTCAGAGCGTATAAGTACGCGCAAGATGATGTTCACACTTATTTTGATGATGAAGGAAAGAGTCTGCGCAAAGCATTCCTCAAGGCACCTCTAAAATACTCAAGGATCAGCTCCAGATATTCAGGAAGGAGATTCCACCCGGTGCAGAAACGATGGAAAGCACACCTGGGTACGGATTATGCCGCACCAACCGGAACTCCAATTCGCAGCGTAGGAGATGGTGTTGTGATCGCCTCTTCTTATACACGTGGAAATGGAAACTATGTGAAAGTAAAGCACAACGCCACATACACCACCCAATACCTACATATGTCGAAACGACTGGTCAGACAGGGTCAGCGTGTAACCCAAGGGCAGGTTATAGGGAAAGTGGGCAGCACAGGTCTGGCAACGGGACCGCATCTATGTTTCCGGTTTTGGATGCATGGACGACAGGTAGATCCATTCAAAGTGAAGATTCCGCCTAGTATTCCTATCAAGGAGGAGAATCTGGAACACTATATGGAGGTAAAAGATTCGCTTAAGGTATATCTCACAGATCTGATCCTGCCTGATCCTCCGCAAGAAGAAAGCTAGATCAGTAATTCAAGTAGAGACGCATTCGATACTCTGCTTTCACGTAGCGTCCATTGACTTTGGCAGGTTTCCACTTACCACTGCGATAGAATGCAGCGACCCAGTGCTCTGCCGGTATCTCCCCTTCTTTATACAGGACAACTACTCCGCTCAAATGTCCTTCGGGATTTACGATCATGCGGATGTATACCGAGGAGTTCGTAGATTGAACGGCGTGCATCTCTCGCATGTAATTTCGCATATGCAGTCGCAAAGCTACGTCTCCTTTGAGATACTGAGGAGGCTCTTCATAACGGATGTAATAGTCACGATACTTTATGTTGCTGCGCCTTGAAGAAGCAACTCGTTTTGGTGCGACTTTCTGTCCTGCAGGGATATTTTGGAAGTTGACGGTGATCATCACCTGAGTAGAGTGACGCTCGCCTTCGTACATGGCAGGTTGCCAGTTAGGCATCTTGTTGACCATATTCACAATACTTTCCACGAAGCCAAGGAGGTCGTTTTCTGCAACAGTAAAATCATAGGCGGTCTCTCCTGTTGCGCTCACATTCACAAACACCTTGAAGGATGTGTCTCCGTAAAATGCCGCAGCTTTCTCCGGATACTGAAGGTTTTCGCGAATGAATTTGCTCATCTGTTCACGCCCACCGGGAAATTGAGCATCATGAGTCTGCGCAGTTATACTGGCTACGCTGATGATGCAGAAGAGAAAACAGTAA
>VMDK01000071.1 GCA_008080835.1 Sphingobacteriia bacterium
CACAGAGCTGCTCCTCAAATGAGAGGAATACCGATTGCCGTGGTGGTTGGGTCTTGGTCATCTTTGGATCGAGATATAACTTGAAATCTCGCTCCGGAGCACAACCGCTGTAGGCGAGCTCCATTTTTACTTCTCCCCTTTCGAAGGACATTTTTCTCACTTCGAAGAATCGGGATGTTGAAGGCATGGGCTGATTGGGCTCGAGTGGTATCATCTCTCCGACCTGATTGCATCTGATCACCTCAGGGATCTCTTCAATACAATCGACCCTGACGGTCTGCCCCACCATGCATATGTTCATCATGTCGACCTCAGTATACCCGATCTTCAAGTGTTGACCCGGTTCAAGGGTAAAATCAGGAGCAACTTATAATGATAAAACCGTTATACTGTTATCGTGTAGCGGTTTTTTTATTGGATTCTATTCCAAAGCTTATTCCCGCCAGACTGCTTAAGCATCATATTGTTTGGGTCTACCAAGTAATTGCCATTATTCATCCATGGGCCGGTAGGAAGGTCACTGGTAAACAGCGCTTTGTTATCGGTCTTCCAATATCCTTTTAGCTGCTGGCCAGGAGTAGTGCCGGTTACTCCTCCATTTCCCCCGGCCGACTTCGAGATAAATTGTAAGGTCCCATCTCCGAACAAGGACAACGTTTCTTCAATCACATATGAGAAACCGGTAATTGGATCAGAAAAAGATTCAGTTCTCCTCCAAACGCCTATCAATTGTGAATCTAATCCTACTTTATCAGAAAATTGTTTTTGGGCTTCAACGCCTTTTTTGTAAAAATTAACTGTTGTTCCATAACTATCGTTCAATCCAAAATTAAAGTTCAAACCTGAATCATTGAATTCAATTAAAAACTTGAACTCTTGAGCCGTGAACTTATCCCATACCGAACCTATTAATTGGCTTGAATCGTTTTGGTCACCCATCAAAATATATGTGGAACCATCACTACCTAAAATCATTCCATAAAACCGATTCTCTGTCTCATCATTGTGAAGACTACCCGGCTCTAACCTCAACGTACAGGATATACCATTAATGTTTCCTGTATAGACTCTTTCCGTGAATTCTTGTCCAAACAACCCTTGGCTAAGAAATAAAACAACCAACAAGCTTAATACTCTCATGATAAATACATTAGATCTATAATTTAGTCAAATTAATTCAAAAATAGATTTAGTTGTGCTGCACCTTTGAATAATAGGGGGAACGACTTCTACTGGAAGTAGTCGTTGTCCATTGTCCAACTGCAGGATGAGATCACAACCATCAAGGTCTAGTTTCATGACACGAGCTTCTGTATCACAAGATTTGATCTCAGGCTTTTGGTCATTACACTGAGCCATGAGTAAATAGAACGATGATATGATGATCAGGTACTTCATGATAATTATCTCATAAGGTGAACGGTTCCGCTCATTCGGTAGCGTTCATCTGTAAAGTCGCTATACTCGATGTAGTACATGTAGACTCCCTGTGGAGCATCTTTCCCGCGGAAAGTACCATCCCAATCGATCTCTTTGTCTTCACTCAGGAAGACCTCTTCTCCCCATCGGTTGTAGATCGTGATGCGATAATCCTTAATAGCAACTGTCACCGGATTGAAGGTCTCGTTGAGCTGGTCATTATTAGGAGTAAAGGCATTCGGTACGTAGAGGTTCGGGCTGAAGTAGAAGCAGATCTCGTTAGACCAGGATTCGGTGAACGCACCTCCATCTTCAATGGCCTTGATTCGGAAGCAGCGTACAAAACTCTCGCTGTTCCCATCGATGAAGATCGTGCCGGAAGGATCAACATCCTGATCGTATTCCAAGCTTCCGTCGTTGTTATTCCTCACCCACAATTCGTATCGCTGTGCACCATTGACCCACCCAATGTAGTCGCTGAAATTCAGCATGATGTCGAAATCCTGTTCTGATTGTGAACCAAGCAGATTCACCGGTGCGTGGATCTCACTGAAGTGTTCATTCCCACAGAGATCAACAGCACGTATGCGGTACTCCCAGATATTGTCATCCGTATTGAGTCCTTTTTCCGTGAAGCTGGTGAAGTCCTCGAACAAGACGCTTTGCCATGGACCACCGGAGCTAAATCGTCTGCGCTGGATCTCGTACTTACCAGTTTTTAGATCTTCGTAGATCAGTTCAAAATTCCCATGAATTCGATCGTCAGGAAATCCTACAGAAGTTACGAGCATGTCGAGCTCCATGCGGCTAATGACCACAGGAAGTTCAAGCGTGTCGTGGGTACATCCATATTCTGTAGTTTCAAATACGCGGAGTAATGCAGCTCCATTGTCGTCCCAATCCAAGGTGATCGAATCGGTTGTGCTGCCGGAAGAGTTGCCTCCCTGCCAGAACCATTCGTATGTTGAATTCGCGAATCCCTGAACAGAATACCCCTGTCCGGTATGGTTCGGGTAACACAGTACAGCATCGCCAAAGATTCCCTGTGTTGTTGGGTTTGGATGAACTACTACTGTTGAATCAACCAGGTTCCCAATACAACTATCCAGTGTGGATTCGATAACTTCGATCACGTAATATCCTGCCACAGGCCATGCCAGTCGAATGCTGTTCGTTCCCTGACCGGGGATGTTAAAAGTGCTTCCGTTGATCCTCCATTCGTAGGTTGATCCGACGAACCCACTCAGCGTGTAATCAAAGCTGTCTGGTCCTTCACACATCTCGAAATTACCTGTGAGGATATCTGCGGTCGGACTCGGGAAGATCTCAACATCCAGATAGATGAATGGGCTTTGACACACTCGATTGTTGATCGGATCGAATGCCCGTTCTCTAACACCAACTCGGCCGTTCCCGGCTGATGGCCAGTCGACTGTTATGTTGGCGGAACTGTCGCCACTCAGTTGACTTCCATTCTGCACATCCCAATCGTACACGGAACCATTCGCTTCGTACACGAAATATGGAAGAGCTCCCTCGTTATCACACACCTTATCGTCGCCGATCGGTGTCTGTCCTTTCAAGTTGTACTCGATATCGACGTTGAGCGTCTTTTGATCGCTCACACATCCAAAGCGATCCGTTTCTATCACTGAAACATTTCCGGTTCCTACTCCTCCCCAATCGACGGCAATGGAGCTGCTTGTGTTACCGGTAACGATCACTCCACCATTGACTGACCAGTTGTAGACCGACCCATTGTTTGCATTCGTGGAATACAGAATGGCACTGGAATTCGGACAAACCGAGAACGGCCCGGTGATCAGCGGATCAGGTTTACGCACATTAACGTAGAAGAAGCTTGTATCGCTTTTACAACCATTGGATGACTGCTCTATTGCAGCGACATAATGGTCTCCGAGCGTATTCCAGGTCACCTCGATCTGATTGTTGTTGTCCTGTGTGATCACACCACCTTGTACCAGCCATTCCCAGCTTGAGCCTGCGGTGATCGGTGCATTGTATTGTTCGTTGGTTTCGAGCAAACAAACCGTATCGTCTCCGCTGATCGGTGGCGGAGGCGGACTAGGCAAAAGGG
>VMDK01000129.1 GCA_008080835.1 Sphingobacteriia bacterium
TCATCATATAACAGCGAAGCTTTAGCTTCGTTTTCAGCTTCTATCGCTGAGATTCCGCGCTCTTTCACCCACTCCAGCGTCTTTAGTACGACGTACACCGCAAAAACCGGAGGTGTATTGAACATCGAATCTTTGTCGATGTGCGTTTGGTATTTCAACATGGTCGGGATCTCCCGCTCCACTTTGCCAAGCATGCTCTTTTTGACCACGACCAGGGTTGTTCCAGCAGGCCCAATATTCTTCTGCGCTCCTGCATAGATCAGATCGAATTGAGAGTAATCCATTTCTCTGGAGAAAATATCAGAGCTCATATCGCAAACCACAGGAACTTGCGTTTCCGGGAATGAGTGCATCTGAGTTCCGAAGATGGTATTGTTACTCGTACAGTGGAAATAATCCATGTTTGAAGCGATCTCATAGCCTTTCGGTATGTAGGAGTAATTCTTGTCTTTGCTACTCGCAACGACATTTACTTCACCGAATAGATTGGCTTCTTTGATCGCCTTCGACGACCAAGTTCCGGTGTCGAGATAAGCAGCACGGGTGTTCAGAAGGTTCATAGCTGTCATCAGGAACTGAGTGCTTGCGCCTCCCTGAAGGAAGAGAACTTCGTATTCGGCGTCCAGTCCCATGAGTTCCTTGACAATGGAACGAGCGGAATCCATCACCTTAACAAATCCCGGACCTCTGTGCGAGACTTCAATGAGTGACAAACCTGTGTTGTCAAAGTTCTTTAATGCTTCGATCGCCTGGTCGATTGCCTGCTGTGGAAGTATGGCCGGACCGGCTGAAAAGTTGTGTACTTCTGCCATTGCTGCGAATTTGCGGCAAAGGTATCCTTTGTACTTCGTCTTACCTCATTATTCACAGTAAAATAAAGTGGTCTGCGAGGTCGTATATTTGTCGCTGTCGGCTTATGAACACGCTACAGAAGATCGGTAAAACCAAACTAGTGAAAGGGCTTACTTCCTGGACGAAGCGAGTCAGCCTGCCGGGCTTTCAGGGCCGGAGTTTGTATCAAGTAGGATCGTTCTTCTTCCGAAGCTTATACGACGAGGATCTGATGTTGCGAACATCTTCCCTGGCCTTCAGCTTTTTCCTGGCATTATTTCCCGCGATAATCTTCTTTTTCACATTGATCGCCTACATACCTGTTCCAGACTTCCAGCAGGAACTACTC
The DNA here is from genome assembly GCA_008080835.1 of Sphingobacteriia bacterium. Taxonomy (GTDB): domain Bacteria; phylum Bacteroidota; class Bacteroidia; order NS11-12g; family UBA9320; genus VMDK01. The sequence continues at coordinate 1,181 of VMDK01000129.1, forward strand.
GAGCAGATCGTTTTGTTGATGCCTCAGAACGCATATGACTTTCTCATTAGCACCATTGACGAGATCATCAATGATCAGAATCTGAGCCTCCTCTCTTTCGGTTTTATTCTGGCGTTGATCTTCAGCAGCAATGCATTCACCTCCATGATGAGTGCATTCAATAAATACGTACCGGATGCGCAGAAGAGACGGTGGTATACAGAGCGAGTGATCAGTATCGGATTGACTTTCCTCGTTACAGTAGCGCTTATTAGCACAATTGTGCTTATCACCTACGTTCAGCTCTCTTTGGATTGGGTAGCCAGAAAAGAGATTTTGAATAAAGAACTCATCTCCTTTTTCTTACAGGCAGCCCAGTATATCGGACTTTTCATTCTCGTGTATTTCAATTTTTCGAGCATGTACTTCTTTGGGAGCTCAAGGATCTCTAACTGGCACTTTTTCAGTCCGGGTTCTTCTCTTGCTTCGTTCCTTAGTGTACTTGCAACCGCGGGATTCACATCATACGTCAACAGTTTTAACTCGTACAACAAGATCTACGGATCTATTGGGACCATACTAGTCCTGATGATGCTCATCTATTTCAACTCTCTGGTATTGCTTGTAGGTTTTGAGCTGAACAGCAGTATCGATCGTGCTGAGGATCTTGAAAACGCTGACTCGTGATCGAGGGCATAGTTCTAATCATTTCCAATACTTAATTTTCCGGTCAAATGGAGCTTGGGCTGGCAAAAAACAAGAAGCAATTCATCCTGTTGGTGATCGTGAACGCCTTTGTTGGCGGCATGGTCGGTATCGAGCGATCCATATTCCCGGAATTTGCTGAAAGCGTATTTGGTGTTGAATCGGCAACTGCGATCCTCTCGTCTATAGCAGCATTTGGATTGTCTAAAGCCATTGCGAATTACTTTACCGGGCGGTGGGCAAACCGGGTTGGCCGCAGAATGCTGCTCATATACGGTTGGCTAATTGCACTCCCCGTTCCATTTATGCTTATTTATACGAATTCATGGTCAGTGGTCGTGTTGGCTAATGTGTTACTAGGCATCAATCAGGGATTGACCTGGAGCAGCACTGTGGTCATGAAGATCGATCTGGTTGGCGAGAAGGATCGCGGACTCGCAATGGGTTTGAATGAATTTGCCGGATATCTCGCTGTAGGTCTGTTTGCGTTTTTAAGCAGCTATTTGGCCTCGAGTTATGGTTTGCGGCCTTTCCCCTTCTATTTGGGTATTGCTCTCTCCGCTTTAGGCCTCCTGTTCAGCATATTCTTTGTCCGTGACACGATACATCATGTGCGCGCGGAATCAGCAGGCAAAGCTGAAAGTAAGGTCGAGAAGGTATTTTGGGAAACCACTTGGCGCAATCCTACCCTAAATGCCATCACACAGGCTGGTTTTGTCAACAATCTCAATGACGGAATGATCTGGGGTTTGTTGCCCATATTCTTGAGTTCCCTTGCATTTGGACAAAATGAGATCGGATTGATCGCAGGAGCCTATCCGGTAGTCTGGGGTCTGGGACAACTCGTCACTGGAAAGCTGGGCGACCACATCAGGAAAAAAAAGTTGCTGTTTCTGGGCATGTTGTTACAAGGTGTTGTCATACTCGCTTTGCCGTTATTCGGTGAGATACATGAATTACTGAGCTTATCTATCCTTTTGGGCATGGGCACTGCCATGGTCTATCCAAATTTTCTCAGCGCCGTAGCAGATGCTACACATCCTGAACAGCGGGCAGAGAGTATTGGTACATTTCGACTCTGGCGGGATCTGGGATATGTTTTCGGAGCCCTGCTCAGCGGCTTTATCGCGGATACTTACGGTGTAGAGTATGCGATTGAAAGTATTGGTGTTTTAACGCTGTTTTCAGCGTTGTATCTGCAGGTTCGAATGAAGTAAGGTTCATCAATCATTGATGATCATCAACAAGTTTTTCGACGCATAGATCTGCGTTGGCCCAACGTGGATATTATACCCACAACCTTCTATCCTTCCTGAATCAAGATTCCTTAACAGTGGGCATGTGAGAGAAGAATAGTGGCCATTTTTAAAGTATTTCATGCTGGTAAATGAAGTCAAAACGACGCCACTATCCAGCTTATACGCCATCCTTGGTCTGATTGTGGGATCTTCCAACACAATCTTCCAATTAACACCGTCTTTAGATGTGTAAATGGCATCATTCTCATTAATCGCGAGGATCTGCTCATTCAGATCTATTACAAAGCCAAATCCAGCC
>VMDK01000014.1 GCA_008080835.1 Sphingobacteriia bacterium
GAATTTTGCCATCGCTAGAGTTGGCACTCCCTTCGTGACTGTACTTTCTGTGAGTTTCCGTACCTTAGGAGAGAGGAGGTTTCCCCCGGGGCCGGCACCCTCTACCCCTATCGCCGTCAAGTTACAAATGAATGACCGCCGAATGCAAATCTGCCGACCTCTGCATTCCCGAACGCGGCGCACCATCTTGTAATCGTAGATCAACTCCCGAATGGGAACTTCTTTAACGAGACCGTGTTGTAAATCACTTTTTCCGAACCAAAGGACTTGAAAAACCTGGCGATCCCTTCTACCATGGATCCTTCAAAGTCGAAGATCGCAGCACCGTCGTCGATAGCATCGCCAATAGCGCTTGACAGGAGAAGTGGACTCAAACCCGAATTGCGCCACTCAGCTCGCAATGCCCCCATACTGTAAATTCGATGGGTTCCTGAATGAACGATAATGGCAAAGCCTGCGCAAGTGCCATCTTGAGTTTTGGCCGAATAGATCGTTGCTCTATCTTCATCTTGAAGCGATCCGATCCATTTTATAAATCCAGCATATTCAGTCTCTGAAATGGCAAGGCTTGCTCCAACCTCCTCACGGAAAAGATCTACTGCTGCCTTAACATTAAACTCGTTGACTTTGATCTCAAATCTCTTTTTGCCCTTTTTGATATTCCTTCGGATGTTCTCCGAGTAGGCTTTTTGTATATCCTCAAAAGACCTGTCCAAGCTCAGCCAATGTGTGACTCTCTCTTCCACCTTGAAACCGGCATTTCCCCAAGCCCTATCAAATTCATATCGAGGCGAAAAATTCGCCACCAAAGACCTGCCCATGGTCCTGAATCGTTTAGCTAATAATCTACTCAATTCGGTACTCTCATCCTGTGAATCCAAGGCGATCACAGGACCTAAAAATTGGGTAAACATAGTTGGGAACGAATACCGTATGAAATACTTCCGTTTCCTTTCAAACGGAAACACTGCTTTCCAGTCTCCGTCGGAGATCAACAACGCAGACCATGACGTGCATAATGCGCTCAAGGTTCCATATTCGTGATACACCGCTCCTTGACGTGATGACCTCACAAACCGGTCCCATTTCTGGGGGTCGATCTGTTGAGATGAGAGCAGCTGTACCTTCATATTTATTTCGACAGGATGATATTCTTTCTGGCGGTCAGTCCGTGTCCATAGCTCGCCTCAAGGATGTATACGCCATCGGGAAGAGTACGCAAATCGAGCTGGTACGTTCCATCTGTGGATTCTAATTCTGCAAATGCCATGGTTCTCCTTCCAGTCAGATCGGAGATCAACACATGGTCAATCCCGACATTTCCGGTGAGGTTAATCCATAGCAACCCGCGAGAAGGCTGTGGCTGAATTTCAAGTAGTCTGTATAATTCATGGATCGATCCGGTTGGAACATACGGTGCGTGTAGCGTATCCCCATATGATTGACACCCATTCTCCGATTCAGCGCGGATGGCAAAATATTGCATCGCAGAATCTACACTGACCATTGAGTCCGTTACACTCAGCATCTGCAAATATTCCATATCTCCGAGAGCAGTACTTCCTGCCCAAACCTGCACTGAATCCTGATCTGTGGATCCTAGCCTCAATCGAAGTTCTCTCATGGATACTCTGGTCGCTTCTGCATCCGGCAGTTCCGGCAAAGGAATCACCATAATGGAAACGGTCGTTTTCGACTGACATAATGCTTTATTCTCAGCGGTCAATTCCAATACATCCTCACCACGACCTTGACCGTAATACGTTGGTTCAGAAGATCTTGAATCACTCAACAAGATCCCTGGCGTCCATGTCACCTCATAGGAAGTATCAATTCCGGTTTGTAATACAACACTGTCGCCGGTACATGTACTGAACGAATCCTTGAGCGTGCTCAGGTCAGGGTGCTCGTCTACCATTACACGCACGGAATCCGCACCGGAACACCCGGAACGAGGATCAGTAAGCGATATCCGGTATAACGTGTCAACCTGCGCATCCCAGATGGGACCGCTTACGCTGTCAGATGTCAGTCCCAGCATAGGACTCCACTTGAATTTGTATGGACTTGCCGACAATCCGATCTCAGTGGAATCGCCGCGACACGCGCGTACCACCCTCTTAAGACTTCCTAGTTCAATGTTCTCATTCACGTTGAGGTACAAGCTGTCTCGATCAGCACATGCTGTAATCGAGTCTACGGTACTGAGGTAAATTTTGAATTTCCCACTGTTATCAGCTTCGAATACCGGATCCGAAGCATTGCTATCGGACACCAAATGTCCGGGCTCCCACATATAGGTGGCATTTGCAGCGCCACTCCCTCCCAATTGCAATTTGGAATTCTCGCAAAGATCAACTGAGTCGGCCCCGTAAATAGTAGCTAAAGGAGTGTTCCAGGCATTGAAACTCCGCGCTGTGCTGTAATGTCTGGGATTTGTAGACCGGATCCTGTATTCAAGTTCGGTATCGAAATTCCTTTTAGGTAGATGAATATAGATATCTGAAGGATTTTCATCATCCTCAGTATAACCCAAGTCGATCGCTTTGCTGAAATCGCCACCTTTCCCGGACAACTCGATCACGAATCGATTGTTTGAGTAGAAAGTTCCGACCCCGCGATATTGCGGTGATATATTCACTTTCAACGAGTCGCCTGTACAAGCTGCAAGATTCCCCACCGGCTCGAACCAATGAAGCTTTTGTATTTCAAGCTTGTTGCAATTCATGCAGCAAGTCATCAGCCAATCCATCGGTGCATTCAAGTACATCCCACATGGTTTGTTGAACCCGCTCAATTTCACTTTATTTTTCATCGAAGGGTCGATTCGATACTGGTAACTGTCTCCCCAGTTGGTTACAAAATAGTTCCCCTCCTTGTCTTCGACAATTCGCTTCAAACTATCGAGACCTGAGTTCATCAATACTTTGTGTGCACCGGTGCTCTTGTTGACCTCCCGAATGACTGCTCCCGTGTCGTCTGAAACTACCAGCATACGGTTCTTGGAGTCGATGAATATCCCACTTGGGCGAATCAGACCTGTATCAACTAGCACACGGAACGTGGGAAGATAAAATGGTGGTGGCCCAACTTTCCCTTCGATGACCTTCCCTCCCTTCACGTCTGTAATGTAGAAGTAATCTGGGTTAGAAATATCAAAATCCATGGACTCCGCTTCCGTTGCAACACCTATGTTGATATCCACCACCGACGCATATGAGGCATCGAACAGCTTCAATTTATTCTCGTCGAGTATGACCAGCCCTTCGTTTGCTCCTATCTTGGCATATCGCAGGTCCCGAGGGTCGGTCAACCCGGTCACCACCTTTTTTGAACTAAAGGTGGAGTCGATCTCGATCACACTCCCAT
>VMDK01000038.1 GCA_008080835.1 Sphingobacteriia bacterium
GTGGATCTCGGAGTCACCGATCCTGCGAAGAACCAATTTGGCAATGGCACCTGCGGCTACCCAGCCTGCCGTGATCCGCGCAGAAGACCTGCCCCCTCCACGATGATCCCTAATACCGTACTTGAGGTCATAGGTTTGATCGGCGTGTGAAGGTCTGTACACATCCTGAAGTTTGGTATAATCGGAACTGCGATGATCCTTGTTCGCAATGCGAATGAGCATGGGTGCTCCTGTGGTTTTGCCCTCAAAAACACCGGAACAGATCTCGTATTGATCTTGCTCCTTTCGCTGGGAGGTGAGGTCCGACTGGCCTGGTCTGCGGCGATCGAGTTCTGCACGAATGAAGTAGTGATCGATCTCAATTCCGGCCGGACAGCCATCGATCATCACACCGATCTCTTGTCCATGGCTTTCGCCGTAAGAGCTGATCTGAAATAGTTCGCCTATTGAATTCGATGCCATCAGTGTTCTTGCAAATTAAACCCCAAGCCTTTCATTTTGTTCCAATATTCCGGAAAGGATTTCGAAACGACGTCGGCATTTCGAATATCTACCGGTTGCTTGAAAGCCAGTGCGGAAAATGCCAAGGCGATACGGTGGTCGTTACAGCTGTCAAAACTTACATGCTCCTTCCATTCACCGATCTTGTCTAGTGCGTATAATCCGTCGGATCCATTCAATGCATAGCCGATCTGTTCCAGGTTCTTGTTCAGTGCTTCGATGCGATCACTCTCTTTGAGTCGGAGGTGTTCTATCCCCGACAACTTCACACGAATATTTTGCATTGCGCAAAGGACCACAACCGGCACAACAAGGTCGGGCTGGTCTGACATATCTAGATGTATATCGGTCGGGAATTCCCTTGTGCTACTTATAAGGAGACCATCTGAAGTGAATTCGCTTTCCACTCCAAGTTGACTAAATAGCTCCATAGCTATGGAATCGCCTTGTATGGAATTCGGACTCAAACCAGGTAATAGGATCATGTCGGGAAAACCGCTACCTGCCATGAGGAAGAAAAATGATGCCGAAGACCAGTCTCGCTCTACGAGATCCTGAACATCCGAACTAGATCCGGAGGAATATTTGACACGTATATATATCGTATCGTCATGCTCTTGCTTTTCTGCCTCATATCCCAATCGTTGCAAGAGGGAGATCGTCATGTATATATAGGGAGCACTGACTTGTGTGGTAGGGAAGGTCATTTCTGCACCCTCCTCGAAAAGTGAGGCACATAATAATAGCGCGCTGATGTACTGACTGCTCTGCGTACCGCGAAATGATGCAGACAGTTTAGCAGGGGGCTCCATCCCCGCAATGCGCAGGGGGAGGAATCCATCAGTCTGTACATAGTCAATGCTGCAACCGATGGAACGCAAAGCATCTACGAGTTCCTTCACCGGTCGTTGATGCATACGTTCAGTGCCTCGAAGCGTCCAGTTTCCTTTTCTCAGAGCCAGAACCGGTATCATGAAACGACAAGCACTGCCCGAGTCTTTGATGTCGATCGCACCTCCATTGTTGTCCGCTTCTTTCATTTGGTCGATGGCATGGTGCAAAGTCCGGAGATCTTCCGAATCCAAATTTTCGGGATCGATCGAGATGTTGTGATGGACGCCTAGAATAAGCAACCGATTGAGTATGCTCTTCGAATGAGGTAACTCAACCACGTGGGTAGGACCATCCGTAGTGCCGTTAAAGGAGATTGTCAAGTCCATATCAAAGGCGATCCTGATATTGGGTGAGAACAGTGAGGATATCACTTTCAGGAACAGATATATCGTACACGGGTTTGCCAATATCTTCCAGGAGGACCATACGAAGGGAATCCTCTGCATTCTTTTTATCGGTACGGCTCATTCGTGCGATCTCACGGATTTCTCCATTGCTCATCGCCCTTCGGCCAAATAGCTCGTATACATATGTACGGATGTTGGCACCGATCTCGGGGTCGAGTCCGGTGTACTTTTCAGAGAGCATACTGGCACAGCACATCCCGATGGCCACTGCCTCTCCATGGTTTATGGGTTGAGACGAGGCATGCATGACGGATTCAACGGCATGTCCGATCGTGTGTCCGAAGTTCAGGATCTTTCGCAGCCCTGATTCTTGGAAGTCGTCCTTGACGATGGAGATCTTGAACTGGAATGAGTCTCGGATCGAGTCGGCGGTTATGTTGTCTTTCCAGCGAGAGGCATCGGTTGTCCTCAATTGCTCATACATACTGCCTCCGCGCAGAATAGCGTGTTTGATCATTTCGGCATACCCACAACGAAGTTCTTGTTCAGGTACGGTCTGCAGGAATTCGGGAGCGATCAGGCAGCTCTGAGCTTCCGCGAAGGACCCGATGTAGTTCTTCACGCCTTGGTAGTTGATGCCGACTTTACCTCCGTGTGCTGCGTCGACCATGGCAAGGAGTGAGGTTGGTATATTGACGAAAGGTATCCCACGCATATATGTGGCGGCTGCAAAGCCACCGATGTCGGTGATCATACCTCCACCCAGGTTGACGATCATGTCTGATCGTGTAAATGCGTGTTTGAGCAAACTGCTATATATACGATCCAGTTGATGGTGGGATTTGGAGGATTCTCCGGCCGGGAGTTCCAGGGTCGCATCGAAGTTCAGATCTGCAAGCAGGGGCAGGCAATGAATTTTGGTATTTGCATCGACCAGTACTAATACCTTTCGTTCGGCCGTGAGATCGCGCAGCGAACGGACAAGATCGGTAGTGGGAAGGATGGTCGTTGAATTCATGGAGGGCAAAGATAGTTGTGGAAGCAGAGTGAAGAAGGGAAGGATCGGAGGAGAATTTTACGCGTCCCACACTATCTCAAAATTTATATCACTGAAAATCAAGCACTTACTAATTATTTTCAGGTATTATGTAGGGATGTCTTTTCTAGTAAAATATTTGATTTTAGCTTTGCAGCCGCGTTCTGAGAAAGGGAGTACAGAAACGCCTCCAAAACAGCCAAAAAAATTGTTGAAATTGGCACAAAAAAGTTTGGAGGAATAGAAAAAGGAGTTGTATCTTTGCAGCCCTCGAAAAAGGAAAGAAAATCCGAATGTGGATTTAACCTTTCTCGGGAACAGGAATTTGCAGATATTATTTGATATAATATTTAAGTTCTTTGAAGTATTGTTTGAAATAGCGAGCCCTCAAAAGTTTAACTTTTGAGTTTGTTAGAATCTTGAGACTTACACAAATCAATCTTTTTTTACTACGAAGAGTTTGATCCTGGCTCAGGATGAACGCTAGCGGCAGGCCTAATACATGCAAGTCGA
>VMDK01000064.1 GCA_008080835.1 Sphingobacteriia bacterium
AACCACCCAGAGAAGGCGGTAGGTCAAATGCCTGAGTCCCATCACTCCTGCTCGTTACTGAGCCTTGATCAGCACTGTAGCCAAGTCCTCTGGCCGCAAATACTTCCCAGATTAGACGTTGATTCTTACCACCATACAAGAGATCGTCAGCCGCGAGTATGGCATCACGTCCGTCAACGAAGCCCGGACCACAACCCTGAAGTTTCAATCCTTCGATCACCAACTGTATGGCAATGTTGTTCCCGCCAGTTCCGCGATACAGATCGCTATCATACCCATATTCATCTACAAGTGCCCAATAAAGATCCCACAACATCGTACACCAAACACTTCCTACTCCATGAGGAACAGTGAACTGCGGATTTTTGATATAATCGTAGGTAGCGGGGTTCACAGAACGGTCCACGGAATATGGATACGGTCTGATACCACCACCGTTCGTAGGCTGGTTTCTTAGATAAGTACCAACACCACGTGGATCTTCAGCTTTTGCTCCATCAGGATGAGTCATAACCAGCGTAAGGAAATCACTCCAACCTTCTCCCATTTGTTCCGCTCCGGTCAAACAGCTGGAATTAGGTCCACCCGTCAAACGAATGGAGATTCCGTGCGTGTATTCGTGAGCAATAACGCCATTGTCAAAATCGCTGTCAAAGATCAAAGCACCTCCACCACTGCTATCATACAGACTGGCATTTACCGTTCCGGATGCCATCTCACTTTTCAGCGTAGCACCCGAATTTTGAGTGATCATGATGGCGGGAATGTTGATACCTGCGGATGAACCGCCCATAGTGATCGGCGCGCCTCCCACATTATTTATCATGACCACACCTACTGCGCCTGCAGCTTGTGCATTTTGGATTTTCTCTACAAACAGGCAGTTGCCTCGATCGATCACGGCTATTTTACCATTTACAGCGGCACCATTTTGCAGACTTTGGCAGCCCTCTGTAGGATTGGAACTACCGTCGTCAACCAAAACCAAATCTGCGGTTACCGGATTTGATGTCAATCTTGGACCAAAACCTCCTTGTACACTGAACACCTTACCTGCAATGGAAGATGGGCTGTTCACTTGTAGGAAATCAGTATTACCCGAAGCTACCTGCCATAGATACATCTGCATTCTTGGATTGCTGCCATCTCTCGGTGTGAAAAAATTGGCATTGTTACTTCCGCTTCCATCCTGCGCATCCGCATTCACATAGTCTGATCCCGCACCACCATTTCCGTAGTTATTCTCTTGAAAATTTCCGGCTGGTTCGTCAAAACCGTAATGCCAGAATACATCGTGCATGACGTTATTCATATAGAACAAGTTGACGATCGCTGCGTCCAGGAACAGATTGGCAGGTTGAGCGATGTCGAATGCCGGTCTGAATTCCATATTGGCTCCACCGTCAAACAAGGTTCCAAATCCGGGATCTGTTCCGGTTCTTCTGTTTGCGCGGTCATCTGATGCTAAAACATTATTTCCACGTGTAGTTGTAAACTCTTCCCCTGCTTGACCGTCAATATCGTGCCAGCCGAATGGACTCGCAGCGGCATCACTAGGGTCACTAACTACTTGTCGAGCCCCATGTCTCGGGCTTTCCGTAGGGATAGCAAAGACTTCATATGTAGGAGTAGCATTCGTCTTGGCAGCAGCATTAGCAGATAAGACCGAAGGTGCAGAGCTTGATTCGGGAGTGAAGCAATCTTTAGCATGTTCATGTGTCCCAATATGAAGATCGGCTTCACCAAAATCACAGTAAAGCACCTGATCCTGAATTTTCACGATCTCGCTTGTAATAGCATCGATCGCTGCATCGTAAGCGTGTGAATGGTCCTTTAAGTACCAAAAGATCCTCCATACAATACGCGGGTCACCTTCATTATTCAGATATCCTAATTCGAAGGTCAAGGCATCATCGCTAAGCGATTCATTCTCAAAGCTGAATTTATCCGATGTCGAGTTCAACGACAGACTTTCCGGGATCGTGAGTCCTTTCTCATTTGCAATAGCCAAAAGAGCTTGTTCTGCACTTACAGAATAGGCCACCGGGAATGCACGCTTGCGAAGATTGGTGACAAGGTCCGAATTGACATAGGCTACGCGACCATCGATCATTGCCATGGCGGCTGTCCCATCAAATATTGGTCGACCTTCCAAGCGTTGTCTGATGTAGACATAGTTGATCGGTGAATTATGCGACGTGTAATCGTCCGTTATCTGCAGTCCTTTTAGATCATCCGCTACCAATCCCAATTCATTCTTTGGATCAGTGAGATATTTGGCAATGGTGCTATTCTTGAGATCGGCCACTTGAGCCTTGGCCGAAAGGATGCCAGTTACAGCAACTAGCAGGAGTAAAACTCTTTTCATACGTTTAAAGATTCGAGCAAGATTACTTAATAAATCGCAGTCCATCAATGATTGTTCATACACAAGGTGTGAAATGACGGTTTGATGGGGATTCGAGTTAGATTGCTGGGTTTTGGGTTGTTAGCCCTCCAGATCGATGAGCTGCTCAATGTAGGATTCCATCTTTTCCTCGAGGATGCTCAGTTCACTGTCCAGATCCAGGTGCTGATTCGACAATCGTGTGATCTGTTCATGATCACCAGCGATCTTGGGGTCACTTAGTTCCGCTTCAAGAGTCCCGATCTCCTCTTTTTTAGCAGTGATCTTGGCTTCGAGCTTTTCGATCTTTTGATCCAGCTTGCGTTTTTCATTTCGCTTGCGATTGTCATCGGCATTGTTCCTGACTTTCTGGACTTTCGGTTTCTGCTCTACCTTTTTCGTGGTAACCGCTGTCGCAGCCTCACGCTTTTGCATCCAATGCTGATACTCGTCGAAAGTTCCCGGATATTCCTTGATCTGATGTCCTTCGATCCACCAGATCTTATTCGCCGTGCGCGTGATGAAGTTCCTGTCGTGACTAACCAGCACAAACGATGCAGAGTAATTCCTCAGTGCATCGATCAACACTTCTATCGATTGAATGTCCAAATGGTTCGTGGGCTCATCGAGTAGCAGGAAATTCGCTCGTTCGACAAGAGTCTTTGCCAATGCTACCCGCGACTTCTCACCACCGCTGAGCACTCTGACCTTCTTGTCCACTTCCTCACCTCCAAACAGGAAACAGCCGAGCACAATTCTGACTTCCGTCTCGGTCATGTCTGTCGCGTGATCTTGCAGCTCATCCAACACGGTATTCTTCAAATTCAGTGCTTCAAGCTGATGCTGAGCATAAAAAGCCATTTGTACCGCATGCCCCTCTTTTCTGGTGCCTTCAAAT
>VMDK01000130.1 GCA_008080835.1 Sphingobacteriia bacterium
GGACGATGACCAAAAGGATCTTTAGAAAGCGTTTCATAGATCGTGCAAAGCTGCACATTTAATTGAAAAAGGCACAGTGTAGAACTGTGCCTTCGATAAAGAAATTTGAATATTCTATGAGTAACAAATATCGGTATACCTATACCTGATACCCGACACCCGATTCCTTAGTAGCCCGGTACTAATTTGACTGCCAACTCTTTCGGGTTGATCGCCATCACCGGTGTGTTCTTGGATCCCTGGATCACCTGACGAGCAAATGAGCCGAGGAAGAAATCCATGATACCAGTCTCTTTTTGAGTCATGATCAGGATGAGGTCGATGTCGCTTTCCTCAGAATACTTGAGGATATCCTTTCCGAATTCATCCGGATAATGCTGGTCATCGAGCAATTTAGACACGAATCGTACACCTTCTTTTTCAAGGAGGTGTTCCACTTGATTCAGGTTATTGCGAACCTTGTTCATCAGGAATTCATCTTGCTCAACCTCCATGATCACATGGATCTCGCTATCATACTTTTTGGCGATATGGATAGCCCAAGAGACCTTTTGTCGTGATTCACGAGTCAGGTCAATAGGAAGGAGAATACGATCATATTGTGTTTTAGCAGGAACTTCCTTCACGATCACCACAGGAACGTGGCTGGAACGCAAAACTCTTGACGTCGTACTTCCGAGTACCTGCTCTACAGCAGAATCTCCGTGATATCCCATGACGATGCTATCGCAATGTGATTCTTCAGCTACATGCAGGATCTGTTTATATACAGTCCCTTCTTTTACCACGATGTTCAAATGAAGCTTCGGGTATTTGGCTTGTACTTCTTGCTTTTTAGCTTCCAGGCGTTCTTTTAGCTGGCCCATCAGTACGTCACGTTCTACCGCGCTGCCGAAAATGGACTTGAAAAAGCTCTCCTTCACCACATATAGAAGAGTGATCTCGTTGTCAAACAGATCAGCAATTCCCACAGCGTGCTCCAAGGCTCTGTCCGATGCAGAACTGAAGTCGATCGGTACGAGAATGACATTGTCTTTTGGCGTTTTAACGGAGTTCATCAGTCTTTGATTTAATTTGGCGCAAATTTATCATATCTCACGGTGAATAAAATTTCTGATTCTGAATTAATTGTTAAACCTGACGGCAGCGTTTATCACCTTGGGCTCAGACCGGAGGAGATCGGTCAGACTGTCGTCACGGTTGGAGATCCCGAGCGCGTTTCTGTAGTCAGTTCTCACTTCGATCGCATTCTTTTCAGGAGAAGTGTTCGCGAATTCACCTCACATACCGGTGAATTGGGTGGGAAGCTCATCACAGTGATCAGTACAGGTATAGGCACCGATAATATTGATATCGTGCTCAACGAGTTGGACGCGCTGGTCAATATCGACCTGAAACAGCGCAAGGTGAAAGAGCATCACACAGCTCTCGACATCATTCGCCTAGGCACGACCGGCTTGATACAACCTGGGGCAGCTATTGACGAGCTTTACGTTTCAGATCTCGCGGTGGATGGAAGCGGATGGGCAGATTGGTATGATTACCAAATGAACGAGGCAGAATTGGAACTTTCCCGTGCGGTTGGTTCACAGTTGATACCGGAGAAGAGCATGGTATGCTTTTCTGCCAATGAAGAACTGACTGGAATATTTGCTCAGAAAGCCAAACGTGGCAATGCCTTCACTGCAGCGGGATTTTACGGACCGCAGGGAAGAGCCATCAGAGCTCCTAAACGAGTCGACGGTTTTCTTGAAAAGTTATCAGCCGTGAATTCTACCTCGGGAAAGATCACGAACATAGAGATGGAAACAGCCGGCATATATGGGCTCTCTGCGTTGCTGGGACACAGAGCAGTAGCGATCAATGCAGCTCTTGCCAATCGCAGCGACGGGACATTCTCATCACAACCGACTAAAATTGTAGAATCATTGATAGAATACGCCCTTGAGCTCATTGTGAATTTATGAGGATTATTACCGGTCGAAGTAAGCGGCATTGGAGGCGATTCCACGAAGTTCCCAAACGGATCTATTCCCAGGATCCGGATTATATACCCCATGTACAGCAGGATATAGAGCGATTATTTGAAGATAGGACAGATGATCGCTGGATCATCGTTCTGGTTGAAAAGTTCGACAAGATCGAAGCGCGAGCGATCGCGTTTGTGCAAAAGGGTGAACCAAGCAAAGGAGGAATTGGATTCATAGAATTCCCCGACGATGAATTGGTGAGTTCTATGTTGTTGGATACCTGTACAGAATTCATCTCAAACCAGGGATGCGAATTGGTTCAAGCTCCGGTCAATTTCGGAGAACGCGATAAATACTGGGGATTGAGAATTTCCGGATCCGGTGCGTCATCCTATCAGGAGAATTACAATCCAGATTATTATGAGAAACACCTACTCACACTCGGGTTTTCGAGAATATTCGAGCAAAGCACACTGGAAATGCGACTGGATGAGGTTGACTCGGAACGTTTGGGCAAGATAGCGTCCAAGCTCGAGCACAAAGGGATCCGCATCGAGCATTTCTCAAGTCGTTTGCGGGAAAAATTCGCATCTGATTTCGTGCAGATCTATAACCAGGCATGGTGGGAGCACGAGCATTTTCAGCCAATGACAGAGGAGCGTGTGTTGAAATTGCTCGAAGAAATGAAACCGATCCTCAGAGAGCCATATTTACTATTTGCATATGATGGTGACAGACCCATCGGGTTCTTTCTTGCGGTGATCGAGCTCAATCAGATCATAAAACATCTCAACGGCAACATGAATTGGTGGGGTAAGCTCGGATTCTTATTCTGGAAATGGCGAACGAATATCACCAGGATCAAGGGGGTCATATTCGGGATCATACCGGAGTATCAGGGTAAAGGCGTAGGTGCTTCCCTAGTGCTGCAGATGCACCGGAACATGAAGAAAGACAAGCACCTGGAGGCAGCAGAACTCGCTTGGATCGGGGACTTCAACGATCGAATGAATCGCTTTATCAAGGCGCTCGGAGCGCGTGAAATAAAGCGTCACGCTACCTATTCAAAAAACTTGTGAAGGTGGGTTGGACAAAATAAAAATAGCTTCTATTTTTGCAGCCGCTTTCGGGCGGATGATTTGGTAGCTCAGTTGGTAGAGCATCTCCCTTTTAAGGAGAGGGTCCTGGGTTCGA
>VMDK01000110.1 GCA_008080835.1 Sphingobacteriia bacterium
TCACGGGTGGTTCTGTAGATAACAATACAGCCGACGTAGTGAACTTCAGCTTCACAGCGAATAATGACTCTACCAACCGTCACATCCTTTACGTGCAGACCCAGCCGGGTAACGCATGTCCGTATGTGGATGACCTGTTCACCGTGTTGATCCATCCGATACCGGATGTGACATTGAGCGTGGACAACCCAAGTGGATGTAACCCGCTGGATGCGAACTTCACGACAACATTCAACAACCGAGTAGACTCGATGACAGCTCAGTATAGCTGGACCTATACGGATGGAGGAACGGACAATGTGCAGAATCCTTCACACCGATTCTCTACTAACGGAACGAATACCGCTGAATTGACAGTGACCTCGGACAACGGTTGTGATACGACTGTAAGTCTGGATGTGGAAGTATATCCGATCCCTGTGGCCGCGTTCACTCCGGATCCGAACAACAGTACTACTGCTGCACTACCTCGATTTGCGTTCAACAACGAGAGTACCGTGGAAGATGTGCTAGGAGCAAGTATCGTCATAAACAGCTGGGATTTCGGTGATCCGTTCAGCACGGAAGACACGTCTTTTGAACGCAGTCCGGTACACTACTATCCTGCTGATACAGGTAGCTACTTCGTTACCTTGTATGTAGAGACTAACCATGGTTGCTTCGATTCTATCAGACACGAAGTGATCATTGGACCAGATATCTTGGTATTCATCCCGAACGCATTCTCGCCAGACGGTGGGGGACCACTCGCTAACGATGGTTTCCGAGCGAAGGTGAACGATGGTGTTCGAGATTACCACCTGATCGTATTCAACCGCTGGGGTGACATCCTTTGGGAAAGTAATGATCCTGAAGAGAAATGGGATGGAACCTACAGAGGCGTTCCGGTTCAGCCCGGGGTCTACGCCTACCACCTGGATGTGGTCAGTTGGGCAGGTGATCCGTACAAGTACAGTGGTACGGTAACCTTGATCAAATAAGACTGTTATAACTTCTACGGAGGTGAACGACTCAATTGCGGGTCGTTCATTTCCGTTTATATAGAATTATGTTGAAGCGACTAATACATATCGTCATATTCCTGCTCGCAGGGACGAGTATTAGCCAAGCTACACATATCCTTGGTGGTGAGATCACCTATGAGCATCTCACCGACAATCAATACAGATTTTACGTCAAGATCTATCGGGACTGCGGCGAATGTTTGCTCGCCGGTAGAGGAGGAGGAGATGTCTCTAAGGACTGTGGAGGATTCAAAGTGAACCTGAGAAGTTCCGGTCTTTTGAGTTGCTCTTCGACAGAACTGGCTTCCTTCACTCCAACCTTTGTAAGCTACGAGCAGGCCTTGCCGGTTTGTGAGAATACCCGCACTTTGTGCGACACGAATTCAAACTTCAATTACGGTGCAGAAGTACATAACTATCAGGTTGACATTGATCTGGACAACTATTCAAGCTATCTGAGCTGCGGATTTGAAGTCTATGTGAAAACGTCTTCTCGCTCCGATCTACTCGATAACATTCAGGAGAAGGAAGCTCTGTTCTACAATTTCGCATTTATCAATCCTGCGAATGAGCATAATTCACCAAAATTCAATTCTGTGCCTGACTTCTTGCTTTCGCAAGGACAGTCGGTGAGGCATAAATTATTCGAACCGGCTTCTTTGAATGACTCTATTCACGTGAGTCTGGTGAAACCTCTGCGTGATCAGGAGAAACCTCTGACCTATCAAACGGGATATACAAGCCGTTTGCCACTTACCGTTTTCTGTAATGGGAACTCTGAGTGTAATCCTGATGCTCAGAATGAACCTCCAATTGGCATAAGCATCGATGAGAATACAGGTGTGATCCACTTCACTCCAATGCGAACAGGAGAGCAGGTAGTAATGGTCTATGAGATGGAGTTATGGAGGCTGATCAATGGAGAAATGGTGCTGAGTTCTATTGTACGACGCGACATTCACAAAGTGGTCCTAACAGACAAGAATTCGGCTCCCCGGGTGTATACGTCGAAAAACTATTCAGATGACGTGATCTCTGTCTGCGTTGGAGATACACTTGATATGGATTTCCTGGTCGAAGATCTGCGTGAGCAATTCCCGGATGGCACATTCGGCCCTTCAGATACAGTTAAGATCCAATGGGAATTTACCGGGACCAATGCCAGTATAACAGAAGTGCCTGTCTCAAATGGCCCCTTTAATAAGTTGAATTTGACATGGGCTCCTCAAAAACAAGATCTCAACTCGGGATTATTCAAGTTGGATATCACTGCAACGGACGATCATTGTCCGCTTCAAGCTTCCGGTCATAAAACGTATTGGTTGAAAGTTCAACCAACCCCGGAGGTTAATATGTTACCTCGACGACTGAAGTGCGGAAACGTTGATCTGTTCTCAAGAGTGCGAAGTACAACTCGAAATCTGAGCTATCATTGGGAAATGGATGGTCCAACTCCAGGGTTGGAATCATATCTGCAACGAGATACATTCCTGATCACCGAAGCCGGTTCCTATGATCTACAGCTTTCGGTTACCAATGAATTTGGGTGTTCAGATGTGGTGAATCAGCAAATGGTATTTACGGAAAAACAAGTCCGTGGACCTCAGCTTTCTCTCATTGGAGATCTAACGATCTGTGAGGGAGACACGGCATCGCTGGAATTGCAGTCTGAATATCAACACAAACGAGTCCATTGGTTCATCAATGGGTCATTGGTTGACAGCACTGATGCTCTCGATCTAATAGCCGGAAGAGGCTTGGACAATGGCCGACTTGGTGCGGAAGTACAAGTAGATGATCTGGGATTGACTTGTTTGAGCAGGATAGATACTGTCTTTAGAGTCGATATTCGGCCACAAGTGAGTATATCTGAACCGGCGCCTATGTGCCCGCCTGCACCTGGAATAGAGCTGTTGGACTATGTGTCTCCCAAGATCGGTCAATTCCGTTCCGACAATATTGCTTTAGCTAACGGGACCATCCTGGAGACTGCCGACCTCCCGGGTATT
>VMDK01000062.1 GCA_008080835.1 Sphingobacteriia bacterium
ACGATCAACAACTCCCCTTTCTTTGGGAAAGAAGGAAAATTCGTCACGTCGCGACATATCCGTGAGCGTCTGATGAAGGAGACAGAAAAGAACCTTGCACTGAAAGTGGAAGACACCGACTCTCCGGAACGCTTTATCGTATACGGTCGAGGAATCCTGCACTTGTCGATCCTTGTAGAAACCATGAGAAGAGAGGGATACGAGCTTCAGCTCGGTCAGCCCAAGGTTGTTGTTAAAGAGATCGATGGTTTCAAACATGAACCGATAGAGCAACTCAACGTCAATGTGAGCGATCAATTCTCCGGAAAGGTTATTGAGATCGTGACCGCTCGAAAGGGAGACATCATCAACATTGAGCACAAGAACGACCGCGTTAATCTGGAATTCAAGATCCCGGCTCGTGGTTTGATCGGATTGACCAACCCTATTCTCACAGCAACGCAAGGAGAAGCAGTTGTTTCACATCGCCTCAAAGGATACGAACCTTGGAAAGGTGAGATACGCGAAAAGAGAAACGGTGCCTTGATCAGTATGGAGACCGGAACTGCTATCGCATACTCGATCGATAAGCTTCAGGATCGCGGAAAGTTCTTTATTGATCCGAACGAAGAAGTGTATGAAGGTCAGGTCATTGGCGAACATATCCGTCAGAACGACCTGGTGATCAACGTGACCAAGACTAAGAAGCTCAGCAACGTGCGGTCTGCCGGTGCAGACGACAAAGCGAACATCGCTCCGGCGATCAAGATGAGTTTGGAAGAGGCGATGGAATATGTAGGTGATGACGAATACGTAGAAGCCACTCCGGAGTCTATCCGACTTCGCAAGATCTTGCTCAAGGAGCATGAGCGCAAGCGCGATCAGCGCAGTAAAGACGCTTGATTAAGTTGCGGCTTCTGCCTAAGTTGGCAAAATGAAAGGTCAATTCTGGAGTTGGTGCTTGTTGCTGTTGTTAGCTCTGACAAGTGCCAATAGCTGCGACAAAGATCCTGTTGTTGCAGGGCTCGGAGAAGAAGGGTATTTCGTATTAGGGAATTTCTATGGGCTTTGTGCAGGAGATGATTGCATTCGCATTTTCAAATTCAACGATGATCAATTGTACGCCGACACCAAGAAAGTATACCCCAATCTAGGATCCATCTACAACGGATCATACAAGAAGATCAGCAACCCCCATATCGATTCCATAGGACACCTTTTATCCGGTTTCCCTAAGGAATTGCTAAGTGACACGAATGATGTATTTGGATGTCCTGATTGTGTAGATCAAGGCGGCATATACCTCGAACTGAAATCGAATGATATTCACAGATCCTGGTTATTGGATAATGTGAACTCTGCTCTTCCGGAATATTTGAGAGATTATGCTCATCAAATTCAAAGAGCGATCGATCTATCTCGCAACCGATAAGCGTCCCAATAACACTTTTGGTAAATTAAATTTACGTTAAGCGGATTCTGAGACCTGAATTCAACTACTTTTGCAGAGTATTTAATTTTTATCGATGCACTAAGCATCATCTTATTTTTATTTTATGAACATTTTTGCTACCCGCCTGAATTACGATACTCAGGAGGAAACTCTTCGAAACAGATTTGAGGAGTACGGAGAAGTCGAGTCTGTCCGTGTTATCATGGATAGAATGTCTGGCCGATCCAAAGGTTATGGATTTGTTGAGATGCCAAACGATGATGAGGCACTCAATGCAATTGAAAATTTGAACGACAGCGTTCTTGATGGGCGTACCATCGTCGTTAAAAAAGCTGAACCTAGAGAAAGAAACGATCGCGGTAGATCGCGAGACAATAGATTCTAAAGTATTAGCACTCTATGAGAAGCACGGAATTCATTTCCGTGCTTTTTTTTGTTCAAATTTTCGGAATTTTACGCGATTGCGTAGAAGACACGGAGGCAGTTATGGCAGAGGGAAAGAAAAAGCATATTGGAATTCTGGGTGCAAGAGTGGTCGGCAAGACGCTAGCTTTGGGATTCGCCAACAAGGGTTATCCGGTCACGATCGGAAATAGAGACTCCATTGCCCTCAAAGAAAGCTGGGAAGGCGCCAAGCATCCGAACATTGCTTGTGAGTCGTACTTCAAGACCGCGGAACAGGCTCAGCTCCTGGTTCTTGCGGTACCCGGTCGTGTTGCTGCTGCTCCCTTGACAGAATGCGAGATCGTTCATCTCAACGCCAAGATCATCATCGATGCGACCAATCCGATCTCTGAACACGGTCCTGACAAAGGAGTGCTGCGCCTGTTTACCGAGTTCAATTCTTCCCTAATGGAGCAATTCCAGCGCCGCTTCCCCGGAGCGCGTTGGGTTAAAGCCTTCAACAGCGTTGGAAGTGCGTATATGGTCGACCCTCCATTCGACACAAGACCGACTATGTTCATTTGCGGTAATGATCCTCGGGCCAAAGCAGAGGTGAGCAAGTTATTAGATGAGTTCGGTTGGGATGCAGAAGACATGGGACCGGCGAGCTCTGCTCGTGCAATTGAACCTTTGTGCATGCTGTGGTGCCTGCCGGGATTTCTGGAGAACAAGTGGAACCATGCATTCAAACTACTGAAGCACGAAAGCAAATGAAGAAATACAAAGTGATGATCACCGGTACTACCGGGATGGTAGGTCGAGGAGTTTTGAATGAGTGTTTGAAAGACGACAGCATTGAAGAGATCCGGCTCATCAATCGCTCAACGGTAGGTGTGGACCATCCTAAGATCAAAGAAGTTCTCCATGCTGACTTCCTGGACCTTATTGAGCATCGCGAGTTCATGAAGGGCATGGATGCCTGTTTCTTCTGCCTGGGTGTTTCCTCCTTTCGTATGTCTGAGGAGAATTATAGTCGACTCACGTACGATCTGACCATGCATTATGCGAATTTGTTTCATGAGGCAAATCCGGAAGCGTGCTTCTGCTATGTATCGGG
>VMDK01000069.1 GCA_008080835.1 Sphingobacteriia bacterium
ATCGTACGCTAGAACTCCGAAATACCAGTTTGGTTCCTGAACAAAACTTTGCAGCGACTTTAAAGCTTCTGACGAATTGGCAAGCTTCAATCGTTCATTTGCTCCAATTCCGATCAGGCATTCATACTTATTAGAATCCAAAGGCGCATTCAAACCGCAGCTGTCGAGCAGGAAGAAATCCTCATGCTGACGGGACAGTCGAAGGGCATTGTCCTTCAGTCTAGCTATTTGCTGTGCATCAAGTTTCATTTTGCCGCCTCCCGGAAATGATCGTACACGATCTTAGACTTCGCCTTCCCCACCACTTGTTCCAACTCGTAGAGCGAGGCCTCACGGATCTTCTTCACTGAGCGGAATTTGCTCAGTAATTCTGTGGCGATCTTCTCTCCTACTCCGTCAATGGAAAGTAGCTCAGAGCTCAGACTAGCCTTACGCCTTCTATTTCGGTGATGCGTGATCCCGAAGCGGTGTGCTTCGTCCCGCATGCGCTGGATGACTTTGAGCGTTTCGGATTTCTTGTCGATATAATGCGGGACCGGATCGTCAGGGTAGAAGATCTCCTCCAGTCTCTTGGCGATACCCACGATGGCTACTTTATCGTAGATCTCGAGTTCCTTCAACACCTGCACCCCGGAACTCAATTGTCCTTTGCCACCGTCCAACACAATGAGGTTAGGTAATTCCTTCTCTTCGCGCAGTAAGCGACTGTAGCGCCTGGTCAAGACTTCTCGCATCGAGGCAAAGTCGTCCGGACCTACCACCGTTTTAATATTGAAATGCCGGTATTCTTTCTTATTCGGCCTACCGTTATCGAATACCACACATGCCGCCACCGGACTCGTCCCCTGGAAGTTGGAGTTGTCGAAGCACTCGATGCGTCGCGGCAGTTCCTTGAGCTTAAGGTCGGCCTTCATTTTCTCCAGTAGCCGGTTTACCCGTACATCGGGGTCGATCTTTTCATATTGACCCATCTTCTCCCGCTTGTAGTAGAGCGTGTTCTTCATCGAGAGATCGAGCAGTTTCTTCTTGTCGCCTAGTTTGGGAACAGTGAACTTAACCTTGTCTAGTTTCAGCTTAGGATTAAAAGGTACGATGACCTCATCTCCAAAGCTGTTGTACTTGGTCCGGAAGTCAATGATAGCCGTTGGCAGTACATCCTGCTTCTCTTCGTCCATTTGCAGCTTGTATTCCGCACTTTGGGTCTGGATGATCATTCCGTTCGCCACCTTGAGAAAGTTGACAAATGCACGCCCGGATTCAACACTGATACTGAACACATCGACGTTGTTGATCTTGGGATTCACGACCGTGCTGCGACTGCGGAATTTTTCAAGGTAATCCATCTTCTGTTTGAACTCCTCGGCCTCTTCGAAGCGTAAATCCTCTGCGCAGCGTTCCATTTGGATTTGAAGCTCATCGCGTACTTCCTGCAGATTCCCTTTGAGCAGGTTGCGGATGCTGGCGATGGATTCCATATAGTCCTCCTCGGTTTCCAATCCGACGCAAGGCGCCTTACAATTCCCGATCTGGTATTCGAGGCAAGCCTTGAACTTGCCGGCGGCGATGTTCTCCTCACTGAGGTTGTAATTGCAGTTACGCGTCGGGTAGAGTTTCTTGATCAGTTCGAGCACTGTATTCATGACCCGCACGTTCGTGTATGGCCCAAAATACTCGCTTCCATCCCGAACCGGGTTTCTCATGGCGAACACCTTGGGAAAGCGCTCCTTGGTGATCCGTATCAGCGGGAAAGACTTGTCATCCTTAAGCATGATATTGTACTTGGGCTGATACTCCTTGATCAAGTTGTTCTCCAGGAGTAGGGCATCCATTTCGGTATCGACCACTGTGAAGTCGAGGTCGGCGATCTTCGACACGAGGATGCGGGTTTTGCCGCTGTCCTTTTTCTTGACGAAGTAGGAAGCTACCCGTTTGCGCAGGTCTTTGGCTTTGCCGACATAAATGATCTCTCCCTTGGCATTCTTGTACTTGTAGATGCCGGGTTGGTGCGGGAGGTTTTTGATCTTCTGGTCGAGGGATGCCATGAATGCTCAAAGATACACTTGGATGGAACAGGTTGAGCAAGAGATGGTTCAAGGAAATTTTGGACAACAAAAAAGCCCCGCCAAAAGGCAGGGCTTTAATAGAGTGGCGACGACTTACTTTCCCAGGTGTTACCCAAGTATCATCAGCTCGGTAGGACTTTACTTCTCTGTTCGGAATGGGAAGAGGTGTGCCCCTACGATATAGTCACCTTAAAATCTTCGATCACGTACGATCTTAATATCATAAAGTTCTTTGACAAAAGTCGAAAGTAAACAACAATCTCATTGAGATTAATATTTGATTGAAAAAGTCTACAGGTAATTAGTACTGCTCGGCTTTGACATTACTGCCTTTACACCTACAGCCTATCGACGTCCTCGTCTCGGACGACCTTTAAAAGAAGCCTCATCTTGAGGTAAGTTTCGTGCTTAGATGCTTTCAGCACTTATCTTGTCCACACGTAGCTACTCAGCAGTGCTCCTGGCGGAACAACTGATACACCAGAGGTATGTCCAACCCGGTCCTCTCGTACTAAAGTCAGATCCTCTCAAGCTTCTAACGACCACAACAGATAGGGACCGAACTGTCTCACGACGTTCTGAACCCAGCTCGCGTGCCACTTTAATGGGC
>VMDK01000097.1 GCA_008080835.1 Sphingobacteriia bacterium
TGGCAACGCTTTGCGGAAATTTAACATACCTAAAGAGCAAGTGCTTCAGGATCAAATTTTTAAATTGCGAGCTGAGAAACTGGAGGTCAGTGATTACGTTCACATCGCCAGGATGATCCAAGAAAGCAGGTAGATCATGCAATCCTTTCAACTCACCAAGGAATTTTCCGAAGAGTTCATTCAGCTCATAGAAGAGCAGAATGCTGTTCGATTGATGGAGGTCCTCGACGACCTGCACCCTGCGGATATTGCCGAATTATTCGACGAGCTCAATCTGGATCAGGCGGTTTACATCACCAACATGTTGGACAATGACAAGAAGGTGAGTGTGCTTGCAGAGCTACAACCCGATGTTCAAGGGCGTTTTTTCAAAGGATATACCTACGAAGAGATCGCACTGAATTTCATCCAGTTCATGGAGTCGGACAATGCGGCCGACGTTCTAAATGTGCTGGAAAAAGAAGAAGCCAGTAAGGTCATTTCGCTACTTCCGGATAAGGACCAGTCGCTCTATTTGATCAAACTGCTCGGGTATCCTGAGGATTCTGCCGGTGGACTTATGACGGGTGAATTGATCCGAGTGAATATCAATTGGACGGTCGACCGCTGTATCGAAGAGATACGATCCCAGGCGGAAGAAGTAGAACGCGTCTTAACGGTCTACGTGATCGATGATAATGAAAAGTTGGTCGGTTGGGTCTCTCTAAAGAAGCTGATCCTCTCCAGAGCAAGCACTAAAGTGGAGGACATCTACGACAGTACGGTCTTTTCTGCAGAAGTTCACGACAGCGGGGAAGATGTGGCCAATACCATGAAGAAGTACGACCTGATCGCTTTGCCGATCGTCGATTCATTGAACAGGTTGGTTGGGCGCATCACCATCGACGACGTGGTGGATTTCATACAGGAAGAAGCGGAGAAAGATTACCAAATGTTGTCAGGTATTAGCGGAAGCGTTGAAGCGTCCGACAAGGTTTGGGTTTTGTCAAAAGCGCGACTTCCATGGCTGATCATCGGATTGTTCGGAGGGGTGATGAGTTCGTTGGTGATCGGATCGTTCGAAGAAGAGATCACGCGAAATGTCTACCTGGCCTTCTTTATGCCACTCATCATGGCCATGGGTGGTAACGCAGGAGTACAATCCAGCTCCATCGTTGTTCAAGGTTTGGCTAATCTGAGCATATCCGAGAATAATATCGTCAGTCGCGTGGTCAAGGAATTCTTCGTGGCTTTGATCAACGGTCTGATCTGTTCTGCACTTGTGATAGCATACGGCCTCATCATTCAATTACCTCAAGACATCACATTGGTTGTAGCAATCAGCTTGGTTACCGCCATTCTGATCGCAAGCGTGATCGGTGCTTTGATCCCTCTGCTCCTGGAAAAGCTCAAGATCGATCCTGCTCTCGCTACCGGCCCTTTTATCACGACAAGTAATGACCTTCTCGGGCTCTTCTTGTATTTCGTGATCGGGAATTCTCTGCTCTGATGGAATAACTTATCTTCAAGATTGAAGAATAATGTTCTAACACTTAAGAATTCATCTCCATGGAAAAAGCGATCACACTCATCTTTATCGCTCTGCTGATCAGCTGTGATCAAAATGCAGGAGAAGAGCAGCATGATAAGGACATCGAACAAATGGAGCGATGCATGCTCAAGAACGATTCATTGATCAAGGTCATCAAAGCGCATGAGCGCGAAGTCCGGAAAGATTATTGGTTCGATCCGTCTTTTGATGGCAGAGAGTTTAAAAAAGCCGGCATTGCCGATCCCAAACACGAGATCATTCAGTCTTTTCGCAACGATACTTCGTTGATCCCAGTTGAAGCCGTACTAGGAGGCACGATGCATTTTGGGCATGTAGAACTACTGAGCGATCGTTGGCTGATCGCGGAGTTTGATGACGGACATATCTACGGTAGAGCATTGTTCAAATATGAATTGCGAGATTCATTGTTCCGTTTCGAGCTCCTGGAATTTCTTGATGACTGACAGGTTCATCGTGAAGTGCGCATTAGTGTAAATTTGCGCATGCACCTCCCAGATCTTGTTTCAGGAGTCCTATCCGGTGACACACGCTCTCTTTCTCGCGCCATAACTTTGGTTGAAAGCACTTTACCGGAACATCGGGAACAAGCATCCTCACTCATTGAACAATGCATCCCCGATTCGGGCAAGTCCATTCGTGTGGGGATCACCGGAGTCCCGGGAGTTGGAAAAAGTACCTTCATCAATGAGCTCGGAAAATCCCTGATCACTGAACAAGGGAGAAAAATGGCCGTCCTGGCCATTGATCCGAGCAGTGGACGAAGCGGTGGAAGTATACTCGGTGACAAAACTCGAATGGGCGATATCTCTGCTCTCGACGGATGTTTCATCCGACCCTCCCCGGCTTCCAATTCACTTGGTGGAGTAGCTGCTAAAACCCGAGAGAGTATTATTCTGTGCGAAGCAGCCGGCTATGATACGATTCTCATTGAAACTGTTGGGGTTGGACAAAGTGAGACCAAGGTTCATGGCATGGTT